>JBIJBD010000254.1:0-2616 GCA_044345395.1 Crocinitomicaceae bacterium
TTTCTATCGGTAGACAACCAAATATCGAGCATTTGGGTATGGAAAATGCAGGTGTGGAAATGTCAAAACGTGGCGTACACATTGGAGATGACGATACCCGAACAAGTGTTCCAAATATTTATGCAGTAGGTGATGTGTCCGGTAGGATAGCTTTGGTTAATATGGGTGAGCTAGAAGCAAGACATGCAGTTGAGAAAGCTTTTGGAAATAAACCTGAGCGATTGAATTACGACAATGTTTGTACTATTATGTTTTTAAATCCAGAAGTGGCTTCGGTAGGGTTGAATGAGCAACAATGCGTTGAAAAGAATATTCCAGTAAAGGTAGTTAAAATTGATTACTCGTTGATTACGCGCGCCATAGCGATGAGGAAGACACAGGGATTTTTTAAGATTATTGTTACGAATGACAAAGAAATGAGGATATTGGGTATGCGGGTCGTTGGTGCACATGCTTCAACAGCCATTCAAGCAGTAGGATTACTCATAAAACTTCAAATGCCAATAGAAGTTTTGTCTGAATTAATTCACCCTCATCCTTCCATTGTTGAAGGCATTCAAGAATGTGTGCGCATGTTATTAAATCGATCGATTTTTAAATCATCTGTCTTTAAAGATAAGTTGGCATGTTATTCACTTGTTAATGGTGTTAAAACACCGCTCGAACGGCTTTAAATGCAATTTCCACAGTACCGAAAATTGGTTAATGGCAAATCGCTGTATAAGGTAATTTCTGAAATGGAATTTATTGAAATACAATTTATAGGATCAAGAAAAATTATTAATCACTTTAAAATAAGTCAGTATCCTGATAAATTATTCCTACAAGAAGTTATTTCAGTGAATCATCCGTATGTAATTGCACGTGAAGAAGAGGTGGAAAATTTCTTATAGTTAAAGGTTGGTTTTCCTTATTAAAATGTTTATAACTCAAAGTGTGTATATGTTTGATAAACTTAAAACACAGCTATTTTTGTATTCATTGAGTTAGTTTATGGCTGAAAATCAGTATACAGAAGATAATATACGTTCCTTGGACTGGAAAGAACATATTCGTCTCAGGCCCGGAATGTATATTGGGAAGTTGGGGGATGGAGCTGCTGCTGATGATGGGATATATATTTTGGTGAAAGAGGTGATGGATAATTGTATTGACGAATTTGTGATGGGGAATGGGCGAAAAGTTGATATAAAAGTAAAAGACGGTAAAGTCTCAATTCGCGATTATGGACGGGGGATTCCGCTCGGAAAGGTTGTGGAGGTTGTGTCAAAAATGAATACGGGCGGTAAATACGATTCAAAGGCCTTTAAAAAATCCGTTGGTTTAAATGGAGTGGGAACTAAAGCTGTAAACGCATTGTCTTCTCATTTTCTTGTGTATTCGGTGCGAGAGGGGGAGAAAAAAGCAGCCTCATTTACTCAAGGTGATTTGGTGCAGGAATTTCCCATGGAAAAAACCGATGAGAGTAACGGAACTTATGTAGAATTTATACCAGACGACAACATCTTTAAAAAGTTTGCATTTAAAACGGCTTACTTGGATAAGATGATGTGGAATTATTGTTACCTAAACAGGGGCTTAACTATTCACTACAATGGTGAGCGATATAATTCGAAAGACGGATTGAAAGATTTGCTGGAGAATAATATGGATGGAGACCCATTGTATCCAATCATTCATATTGAAGATGAGGATATTGAGGTTGCCTTTACTCATGGGCGGACTTACGGCGAAGATTATTATTCTTTTGTTAATGGTCAACACACGACACAAGGTGGTACTCATGCCAGTGCATTCAGGGAATCTGTTGCTAAGGTGATTCGAGATTTTTACAATAAAAATTACGAAGCCTCTGATATTCGTCAATCAATTGTGGCTGCAATTTCGGTTAAAGTCATTGAGCCAGTATTTGAGTCACAGACTAAAACCAAATTAGGTTCTCAGGAAATAGAGCCAGGTGGTAAATCCATGAGAGCATTTGTTAATGATTTTCTTAAAGATAAATTAGATAACTATTTACATAGAAATCCGGAAGTAGCTGAGACGATAGAGAAAAAGATAAGGCAATCTGAACGTGAAAGGAAAGAATTGGCAGGTATTCGAAAGATAGCTCGCGAACGTTCGAAAAAAGCAAATCTTCATAATAAGAAATTAAGAGATTGTCGGACCCATTTAACCGACTTAAAAGATGAACGCAGGGAGGAGACTACGTTGTTCATTACGGAAGGTGATTCTGCAAGTGGCTCAATAACCAAGTCAAGAGATGTGAATACCCAAGCTGTTTTTTCGCTTCGTGGAAAGCCTTTAAATTGTTACGGTCTCACCAAAAAAGTTGTTTACGAAAACGAAGAATTCAATCTCATTCAAGCGGCATTAGATATTGAAGATGATATGGATAATTTACGTTACAATCGAATTGTCATCGCAACAGATGCTGACGTGGATGGAATGCATATACGTATGTTGTTATTAACGTTTTTCCTTCAGTTTTTCCCTGATTTAGTGAAGCGAAATCATGTATATGTTCTTCAAACCCCTCTTTTTAGGGTGCGTAACAAGAAAAAAACCATTTATTGTTATTCGGAAGAAGAAAGAAGAAAGGCAATAATGGAATTA
>JBIJBD010000107.1:0-8447 GCA_044345395.1 Crocinitomicaceae bacterium
TGAGTTTATTCACTTTATTGGAGAAGATATTCGATTAGAGCCTGTATTGTTAACAAAAGATGCCTCTATTGATTCAATATTGTCTTACTTCATGGGGAAAAATACACAGGAAAGACAAGATTTCATCATAGATAATCTTCGTGTAGAAAAAGATTTAGCAGAATTGACATCATCCGATTCTTCTGAAGAATTAGATATTGCATCATAAATATGGCTGAAGACGAAATAGAAGATCAATTGCAAAATCAAGGAGACGAGCACAATCCGTTTGAGAATAAGCAAGTGGATGAAAATATTGTCCCTTTAAGCGGTTTGTACCAAAATTGGTTTTTAGATTATGCAAGCTATGTAATTCTCGAACGAGCTGTGCCGGCATTATTCGATGGTTTAAAACCAGTACAGCGAAGGATACTTCATTCTATGAAGGAGATGGAGGATGGTCGATACAACAAAGTTGCAAATATCATTGGGAATACAATGAAGTATCACCCACATGGAGATGCATCAATTGGTGATGCGTTGGTGCAGTTAGGGCAAAAAGAATTATTGATAGATTGTCAAGGAAATTGGGGTAATACTTTAACTGGAGATGGGGCTGCAGCCCCCCGTTATATAGAGGCGCGACTCTCTAAATTTGCCTTACATGTGGCTTTCAATCCAAAAACTACTAATTGGTTAGCTAGTTACGATGGTAGAAATAAAGAGCCTGAGCAGCTTCCAATGAAGTTTCCTTTATTACTTGCGCAAGGTGCTGAAGGTATCGCGGTAGGTATGGCATGTAAGTTCCTTCCGCACAATTTTATTGAATTAATAGACCAGTCGATAAATCATTTAAGAGGCAAAAAAGTCGAAATTCTTCCTGACTTTCCGAACGGTGGGATGGCAGATTTTTCGGGATATAACGATGGTATTCGAGGAGGTAGAGTACGTGTTCGTGCCAAAATCAGAAAGGTAGACAATAAAACGCTGATAATTAACGAAATACCATTTGGAACTACCACTGGATCATTAATTGAATCTGTTATCAAAGCCAATGATAAAGGGAAGATCAAGATAAAAAAAATTGAAGATAACACCTCCAACGAAGCGGAAATCATCGTTCATTTGGCACCAGGTGTTTCGCCAGATAAGACAATTGATGCGCTATACGCATTCACAGACTGTGAAGTGTCTATTTCTCCAAATTCCTCTATTATTGATGGTGAAAAACCAAGATTTATTGGTGTGTCTGAGATTTTAAGGATAAATACGGATAACACTGTTAGATTGCTGAAGCTCGAATTAGAGATTCGATTAGATGAATTGGAACGGCAGTGGCACTTCTCAACATTAGAAAAACTCTTCATAAATAACGAAATGTATATCGACTTTAAGCACTACAGTGATAAGGAGTCTTTATATGCATATTTGTACAAGCGTTTCGAGCCTTTTAAAAAGCAATTAATACGAGAAATTGTTGACGAGGATTTACACCGCTTAACTCAAATACCAATGATTCGAATTACAAGATTCGACTCTTCTAAAGCTGATGACGCACTAGTTAAAATAGAGGAGGAAATTGAAGAGGTTAAGGCGAATTTGGCCAACATAATTGAGTTTTCTATTGAGTATTTTAAAGATCTGAAAAAGCGTTTCGGTGCAGGAAAAGAAAGAAAAACTGAGATCAAAACGTTTGATACAATTTCAGCTACCAAGGTAATTATTGCGAACAGAAAACTTTATGTAGATTTCGAGGAAGGATTCATTGGATATGGGTTGAAGAAAAATGAATCAGTTTGTGACTGTTCTGAAATTGATGATGTCATTTGTTTCTTTTCTAGTGGTAAAATGTTAGTCACTAAAGTAGCAGATAAAAAGTTCGTAGGTAAAGATCTTATTTATGCGAGTGTTTGGAAAAAGGGCGATACGCGAACCATTTATCACCTATTTTATCAAGACGGAGTAGGGGGATCTACCATGATGAAACGCTTCTACGTGAATTCTATAACTAGAGACTCTGAGTATGATCTTACCAAAGGTACCAAAGGTTCAAAAATGCTATATTTTTCAGTACATCCTAATGGGGAACGTGAAGTAGTCTCAGTTCTACTTAGACCTCGTCCTCATCTAAAAAGACTGCGGTTCGATGTCGATCTTGGTGAGTTATTAATCAAGGGAAGAAATTCGGCTGGAAATAGAGTGACTAAAGAAATCATTCAAAAAATTGTTCAAAAAGAAGTTGGCGGATCAACTTTAGCAGCTAGAAAAATATGGTATGATACAGTCGTTGGGAGGTTAAACGACGAAGGGAGAGGAAAATTCTTAGGCTCATTTAAGGGAGACGATAAATTACTTACGCTCTATAAAAATGGAGAATATCGTTTGAGTTCTTTTGATTTAGCAACGCATTTCGATGAAGACATGATTCATATTGAAAAATGGCATCAAGATAGACCAATCACCACTGTTTATTATGATTCAGAGAAAGATCTCCATTTCGTAAAGAGATTCCACTGTGAGGTAACAACAGATAAACGCGTGCTTTTTATATCGGAAGGACCCGGTTCGTTCATGGATTTGGTGTCCACAGCATTTCGACCTGAAGCACGAATTGTCTACAATAAACTTCTTAAAGAAACTAAAAACCTTCCGGACAACCTGGTGAATTTAGCAGATATGATTGACGTGAAAGGGCTGAAGGCTCAAGGAAATCAATTAACAAAACTTAAAGTAAAGGAGATTTTGTTGACACATGCTATAGACGAAGGAAAAGAACAATGGCCAGAGGAACAGGTAGCATCCGAGTTAGTTAATGGAGAAGAAATTGAAAATGATGAGTCACCTACAATGGAATGGGAAATTACTAAAGAAAATGAGGACGATGACCAACCAACATTATTTTAAAGGATGTTATTAACTAAAGAGGATAAAATTAATTATGTAAACATAGGCCTAATGTTGGTTAGCATGGCGGCTGCTTTTGTTCTCCCTTTCGAAACATTTCTGTTTGCCTATGCATTTTTAGGCCCTTTACACTATCTGACTGAAATTAGTTGGTTGCACGATCGTCAGTACTTTTCAAAAGGAAAGTATGATTTTATCGTTTTGTTAGTAATTTCTATCATAATTTCCTATGATTATTTTGCTATGAAATATGAATTTCATAGCAGTTTTGTTGAACAATACGATGAGTTAAATCTTTACGGTAAGCTTTTGGCACTTGCTTTAATTGCGAGTATTCTATTCTCGTTGGTTGAAAATATTTGGGTTAAGCTAATAAGCCTGTTACTCATATATGCGTTTGTGGACCAATGGTTCGCTCCTAATTACGTGAATTCCGGGGGAGAGCAGGTATTTAAGCCTTCTTTCGCTACATTTACCGTAACGTCTTTAGTTCCGACGCTTATTCACGTTTATGTATTTACTGGGCTATTTATGTTATACGGTGCTTTAAAATCGCGAAGTTATTCTGGTTTAATTCAAGTTGCTTTTTTTGTTAGTGTGCCATTCATGTTGTTTAATGTGTTTAGTGAAACAACTTTTTTTGAGGTTTCATCCTATGGTAGACAAGCATATGATGGCGATGGGCAAGGTTTTTTAGGCTTAAACATTGAAGTGTTGAAGGAATTTAATTTAATGGAATTGCCTCCATTGCTTGATGCCAATGGTGAGCAATTGTATTATGTGAATGGCACAAAGGCAATCGATATGCAAGCTTCTACTGAGCTTGTTTTCTACTCTCAAACAGGTGTTTTATTGATGAGGTTCATCGCCTTTGCCTATTTGTACCACTACTTGAATTGGTTTAGTAAGACGGAAATTATTCGTTGGCATAAGGTTCCTAAAGTGCGTTTCATTGCTGTAATAGCTCTTTGGATTGCCGCTTGTGGAATTTACTTATATGATTATGCTTTAGGCTTAACTTTTCTGTTCTTCTTAAGTTTTTGTCATGTTTTACTTGAATTTCCGCTAAATATGGTTTCAATAACAGGTATTGGAAAAGAAGTGATTTCTATTTCTAAACAAGGCTTCAGACCAAAAATAAAAGTATAATTCACGCAACGATTTTAATTGTAAAACGTCTACAATTCATGTATCTTTACCAAGAGTAAAGGTCATTGTGACATTGTGTTGAAGTATAGTATCTTTTTTTTATTTTTTTTAAGTGCGCAATTGTATCATTCACAGTTGATACAGCCTTTTAATGCTCGTTATTCTACCTCACAGAAAGGTGGGATAAGAATACTATCCAATGTCTCTGTTTCATGTAATTCAGGAGGAACGTGTACGTCCGGAACAGCAGAGATTCCACCTAATGGAGGGAGCTCAAACGGAGGTTTTACCATGAATTACGTAGATATTGACGGAAATTCGGCTACTTTTATGTCGTCTAGCGACAGTTTAAACCTAGCAAATTGCAGTGAAGTACTTTGGGCAGGATTGTACTGGAGTGGTCGTGGGACCTCGTCAATTTCAAATTGGAACATACGAAATCAAGTAAGAGTTAAAATTGGAAATGGAACTTATCAAAGTCTATCTGCAGATGAATTAGTTGATGCTCAATCACTCGGTAGTCATCCGAGTTATCATTGTTTTAAGGACATTACCTCACTCGTGCAGTCAGCCGGAATAACCGCGCGATTCACGGTGGCGAATGTAGTTACTCAAACCGGAGGCTCTAATTTTTGGGGAGGTTGGTCAATAATAGTAGTCTATAAAAACGTATTTCAATCCATGCGAAACCTTACGGTTTTTGATGGATTTGGAAATATTGGCATTGGTACTTCATTAGATATCCCAATTTCTGGTTTTGCAACACCACCTAGTGGACCTGTGGGTTTTGAACTGGGTGTAATTGGTTTCGAAGGCGATAGAGGATCAACTGGTGATCAACTGCAATTTAATGGTGCAGGAACATTTGTAAATGTTTCGGATGCACTGCATCCTACAAATGATTTCTTTAATTCAACGATTTCATATGGTGCGGCATTGACACCTTTTCGTATTCCTAATCTTAACAACTCACTGGGTTACGACGCGAGTATCTTCTTACCTAATAATTCCGCATTTAATTACATTGGAAATAATGCAACGAATGCCACGATTAGAGTCACCACTAATTCGGAGAATATTCTAGCTCGAGCCTTTACCTCGGCCATTGATATTTATGAGCCTGATTTGAGGGCAGATGTTCGAATAAACGATTTGAACGGAGGACTTGTAGCTCCCGGTGACATTTTAGAGTACACCCTTGTAGGTAAGAATATTGGGTCGGACCTATCGCTCAATACTTTTATGGTTGACACCTTGGATCCAAGAACTGTTTATGTTCCGAATACAATTATCTACACTTTTGGCCCAAATAGTGGAGCGAAAACGGATGCGAATGGCGACGATCAGGCGGAATATAATGCCGCAAATAAGACATTAAAGTTTCGAATTGGAAATGGAGCTACAAATGTAATTGGCGGTCAAGTATTAGCGAATTCTACAGGAGCTGATAGCACAGTTGTGAAATTCAGAGTTCAAGTCATTAACGACTGTTTAATGTTTCAATGTGATTCAACTTTATCTCATGTAGCATATATTTATGGAACTGGAAATATTTCGGGTAATTCCTACAACAATGGTGGAGCCTCAGATACTTATGACGCCAATGGTTGCCCCTCTGAAGCGAGTAATGTACTATTAATTGATGTTTCCGGTTGTCCACCTCCAAGTATTATAAGTAATTCACCTATTTGTATTGGTGAGAATATTTCGTTGGTTGCTACATTTTCAGCTGCTGCAAATTATAGTTGGACAGGCCCAGGATTGGTAACAGGTACTGGAGCTACTCAATCAGTTGTAAATCCAACACTTTTCGAAGCCGGCATTTATACAGTCGTTCTTACATTTCCAGGATTATCCTGCTCATTGGAAACTTCAACAAATGTGGATATTCATCCCAATCCTGTTCTCATTTTAGATTCGTTAAAAAATGTAACATGTTTTGGGTTGAATAATGGATTAATTGGTGTATCTTCTTCATCGGGCACTCCGAACTATCAGTATCAATGGATTCCGGGAGGTTCAACAAGTCCATCTTTAACAAGTTTATCACCGGGTACGTATACGGTTATTGTCACGGATGCGAATACGTGTAAGGACACGGCGGTTTATACGATTACTGAGCCTACGGCGCTATCAGCCACAGCCAGTAAGACTTCAAATTACAATGGTCGCGACATCAGTTGTGTTGGAGCTAATGATGGATCGGCGACGGTTGTATATTCAGGAGGTACGGCTCCATATCAGGTGAGTTGGTCACCTGGGGGACAGACAACGCCTTCGATTTCCAATTTAGGACCTGGAACGTATACTGCAACGATTACGGATGCAAATGGATGTGTGAGGACGAGTAGTGTAACCTTGAGTAATCCACCGGCTTTAACGTCAAGTCACACGCAAGTAAATGTATCGTGTTTTGGGGGCAATGATGGTTCGATTAATTTGAGTAATGGAGGCGGCACTCCGGGGTATACGTACGCTTGGTCGAATGGAGGAGTATCACAAGATATTTCAAGTTTGAGTTCGGGAGTATATTCGGTAGTAATCACAGACTTGAATGGCTGTACAAAGACACATTCGGTAACGATTACACAACCTGCAGCGCCACTCACACCGACGGCAACCCATGTAAATGTATTGTGTTATGGTAATGCAACCGGAAGCATTGATGTGAGTGTAAGCGGAGGAACAAGTCCGTACACGTACAGTTGGTCCAATGGAGCTGTCTCACAAGATATTTCAAACTTGGTTGCTGGAACATACTCGGTAACAGTAACCGATAGCAAAGGCTGTACAGCCATATTGAACATCACCATCACGCAGCCATCCTCACCTTTGTCTAGTAGTATGGTAGAAACCAACATTGATTGCTATGGCAACAGCACCGGAGCGGTTAATCTCAGCGTTAGCGGTGGAACATTGCCATACACGTACAATTGGAGTAATGCTTCATTGAATGAAGATATTAGTGGTTTACTTCCAGGTCAATACATTGTGACAATTACCGACAACAATGGCTGTATTTTAAAAGACACGGCAAATTTAACGCAGCCATTAGCCCCACTAGCCATTTCACTGACAAAAGACGATGCGGATTGTTTTGGTTCAGCGGATGGAACTATCAATGCCACGTTAACAGGAGGAACAACACCTTATAGCTATAGTTGGAGTAATGGTGAGTCGACTGAGGACATTCAAAATTTAGTAGCAGGCACCTATATTGTTCAAGTAATGGATTTCAACGGTTGTCAGGTAAGTGCGGACACGGTAATCTCACAACCGCAACCCATTATACTGACAAGCACACAAGTAGATGTGTTGTGTTATGGAGCTGCCACGGGATCGATTAATCTTTCGGTCACAGGTGGAATCGCTCCTTACCAATACAGCTGGAGCAATGGAGCTACGAGTGAAGATATAGGTGCGTTGACAGCAGGCAGCTATACGGTAGCTACCACCGATTCCAACAATTGCTCAACAACTTACTCAGTAACGATTACCCAGCCATCACAACCGTTGACACTTTCCATTACGAAAACGGATGCATTATGTGTGGGCGGATTACAAGGTACTACTAACTTAACGATAAGTGGTGGAACAGCTCCATACACCCAACTTTGGAACAACAACCAAACGGCGGAGGATTTAGTGAACCTGGTTGCGGGTTATTACTATGCTACAGTAACAGACAATAACGGCTGTAGCGATACGATAGGAGCTACGATTTTGGATCCGGATAACACCATGGTTCCGACTATTTCCCATACAGATGTGTCATGCTTTGGAGGAAGTGACGGAACAGTTGACTTGAACGTTACAGGTGGTCTACTTCCATACAGTTACGCGTGGAATACAGGAGCAGGTTCTGAGGATTTAAACTCACTTCCAACGGGAAATTACTTTGTAACGATTACGGATGGTAATAGCTGTCAATCGTTTATTTCAGCATTTGTGGATCAACCTCAGGCACCACTTTCTACGACGGAGCAAATCACGAATATCTTGTGTTTTAACGATGCAACGGGAGCTATTGACGTTACCACAAGTGGCGGAACGCAGCCGTATTCCTTTAGTTGGAACAGCGGTCAAGTAAGTGAAGATGTAACAGCGGTACAGGCAGGCAACTACCAATTAACGATTACAGATGCCAATAACTGCTTATTGGTTATAAACCCACAAATCACACAACCTACGGATATACAGTTGAGCGCGGTAAAACAAGATGTTAATTGCTACGGGCAATCTACAGGATCAATTGATTTGAGTGTAGTAGGAGGGGTAGGACCGTACACCCAACTTTGGAATAATAATCAAACAGTAGAGGATTTAGCGAATCTTCCCGCGGGAAGCTACCAAGTATATGTTACGGACAACAACCAATGTCAGGATAGTTTGACCATAACCATAACCCAACCTGC
>JBIJBD010000083.1:0-10877 GCA_044345395.1 Crocinitomicaceae bacterium
AAGTTGGCGACAGTTTTGGGAGCGTCATTGGTATAAAACTCAATATGCATTTCTCCTTTATTAGTTTGAATGACTCCTTTCATTTGTTTTTTTTGCAAAACTAAGGAAACTATAGTTTGAAATAAATTCAAGTTTTTAACACTTTGAATTGCGTAAGTCTGTTGAAAACTTCGTTGAAAACCAATTAGCTATTTAAATTTTGCAGGCGCATCGCTTTTCTAAATTTGTAATATAGGGAACCAACTAACACTAAAAAGCATGTTTAGCACACTTATAAAACGAAAACTATCTGACAATCAAGTAGCTAACGTTTTCATTAATGCAATCTTTGAGAGCGTAGATAATGGTTTTCAGGAGGTAGCTCGTCTCATCAACGAAGATCCTGCCTTTGTTACTCCGCCGAATATTTCTGAATCGGATAATGGTGAGTTTGGAATGATTGTAATTGTCGGGAACTTATCATTTTTAGAAAGTACATTCGAAGCTGAGCAGGCCGAACGTGTTGAAAATTTAATTTTTGAAAAGTTGGCAAAAATATATCAATTGGAATTAGGAGCGTTTAAAGCACTGGTCAGGGAATACCAAAACTTTATCATGCGTGTAAATCACCCATCGAAAAATTGGATTTATGGTATGTCAAAAGCCGTTTTCCACAAATATAAACTCTCTGAAAATCAAGATGAATATTTCAAACGAATGCAGGCTCCTAATCCTCTATTTTTGAAACGAATGGATGAAGTAATGGGCAACTTTATTTGGAATTGGGACGCGTTCTTTAAAAAGTATAGATTTTAATTGTTATAAAAACATTAAAAATGGGAGTTAGCTATCTAATTCCCATTTTTTATTGATTTTGTTTTACTAAACCTCCTCTTCAGCTAAAACCGGTTTTCGGAAAACTATTTTTCCATCAAAGACGTCCATTACAATCTTCTTAGATTCATTAATTTTCCCACTTAACAGTGCTTTTGACAATTCATTGAGTACTTCTCGCTGAATAACACGCTTTACAGGTCTCGCTCCAAAAAATGGATCATACCCTATGGTTGCAATGTGTTCAAAAGCATCTTCAGTGACATGAAGTGAAATTTCTTTCTTCAAAAGCTTATCTTTTAATTCCTTTAATTGAATATTTACGATTTCTTTAACATTCAATTTAGTCAAAGGTCTAAACATAATGAGCTCGTCAATTCGGTTTAAAAACTCAGGCCTTATAGTTTGTTTCAACAATTCTGTGATTTCAAATTTTGCCTTATCAGCTGCATTTTCAATTTCAGAAGGTTTGCAATTTTCAAATCTTTCATGAATTAAAGAAGATCCAAGATTCGAGGTCATTATAATGATCGTATTTTTAAAATTCACCACTCTTCCTTTATTATCCGTCAATCTTCCATCGTCCAACACTTGTAATAATAGATTGAAAACATCCGGGTGCGCCTTTTCAATTTCATCTAATAGTATAATTGAGAAAGGTTTTCTTCTTACAGCCTCAGTTAATTGTCCACCCTCTTCATAACCCACATATCCCGGAGGGGCTCCTACAAGTCGACTTACCGCATGTTTCTCCTGATATTCCGACATGTCGATTCTTGTCATGGCTTGTTCATCATTGAACAAAAATTCTGCTAATGCCTTTGCCAACTCTGTTTTTCCAACGCCTGTAGTCCCAAGAAATATAAAAGAGCCAATCGGTTTTTTAGTATCTTGTAAACCAGCTCTAGATCTTCTCACGGCATCCGACAAAGCAACAATAGCCTCCTCCTGACCAACTACACGCTTTTTCAATTCATCTTCCAACCGCAGCAATTTAGAGATTTCACTTTCTACCATTTTTGTCACTGGAATACCAGTCCATTTAGAAACAACTTCAGCAATTTCATCAGCATCGACCTCTTCTTTAATCATTTTAGAAGTAGATTGTACACGAATAAGGTCTTGTTTTAAAGTTTCAAGTTTGTCTTCTGTTTGCTTAATTTTTCCATACCTAATCTCCGCAACCTTTCCATAATCTCCTTGTCGCTCAGCAATCTCTGCTTCGTATTTTAGTTGCTCGATTTCTTCTTTTGATTTTTGAATAGCGTCTACGACATCTCGCTCCGCTTGCCATTTAGATTGAAAAGCATTACGTTGTTCAGTTAGATTAGCCAATTCGCGTTCTACTTGCTCGATTTTCTTATTGTCATTTTCTCGCTTGATTGCCTCACGTTCAATTTCCAATTGCATGATTTTACGCTCAATTTCATCCAATTCTTCAGGTTTGGAGTTTATTTCCATTCTCAACTTTGATGCTGCCTCATCGATTAAGTCAATTGCTTTATCTGGCAGGTGTCTGTCTGAAATATAGCGTTGAGAAAGTTCTACTGCCGCTATAATTGCTGCATCTTTAATTAATACCTTGTGGTGATTCTCATATTTGTCTTTAATACCGCGCAAAATAGAAATGGCATCCTCTGCGTTTGGCTCATCGACCAATACGGTTTGAAATCTTCGCACCAATGCTTTATCTTTTTCAAAATACTTTTGGTATTCGTTCAACGTCGTAGCACCAACTGCTCTTAATTCCCCTCTTGCCAGAGCAGGTTTCAGTATATTTGCTGCATCCATTGCCCCTTCTCCACCACCACCGGCACCTACCAACGTATGAATTTCGTCGATGAATAAAATGATTTCACCATCAGCCTGAATTACTTCTTTGACAACAGACTTCAAGCGTTCTTCAAACTCACCTTTATATTTTGCTCCGGCCACAAGCGCCCCCATATCAAGTGAAAAAACAATTTTAGACTTTAGGTTTTCAGGAACATCACCTGATACAATTCTATGAGCTAACCCTTCCGCTATTGCCGTTTTTCCAACACCAGGCTCTCCGATTAATATTGGATTGTTTTTCGTTCTCCTTGTTAAGATTTGAAGAACCCTCCTGATTTCATCATCTCTACCTATAACAGGATCTAATTTCCCGGATTCAGCGAGTTCATTTAGATTTTTTGCAAATTTCCCCAAGGCCTGATAGGTACTTTCATGACTCGAGGACTGAACTTTTTCACCTTTTCTAGTTTCCATAATAAGTTGTTTTAATTTTCCCTTCTCGACATTAGAATCAGAGAGAAGTCTACCAATTGTATCTTTTGCCTCAACCAACGCCATAAATAACACATCTATTGAAACATACTCATCCCCCAAAGATTTCGAAATACTAAATGACTGCTGAAAGACCCCATTAAGCGCTTGTGAAGCATACAATTGTCCGCCAGTCACTTTTGGATAAGCTTCAATAATTTTTCCTGTTGCGGATTGCAATACACCAGTATTAATTCCCATTTTCGATAACAAATAAGGAGTAACATCTTGATCCTTGTTTAGAATTGCGAACAGTAAATGCCCGGTGTCGATCGTTGGATTACCTTTTTCTATGGCAATTTCTTGAGCGTAAGAAATTACCTCTTGACTTTTTATTGTGAATTTTGAATTATCCATGTTGTAAAATTTCTCTCCTCATTTCAAATCTTAAACCAAGCTGAAAGGCGTGATGAAAACAAGTCAAAATGGCACTTTTTTAAATTAATACCTGTCATTTTTTCCGCTATCATGCACTTTGTTTTTAGGATTTGAAACCTCTTGATAAATAATCCGTAATACATTGTCAACAACAAACAACATGAAAAAGTTATTTTTAAAATTGTCGTTAATTGCGTTGATACTAGCGCCGACAAACATAGTGCACGCGGATGATGGGGAAACCATTAAAATTCAACAGCACCAAAACAAAGTTAAATTTGTGGTGGTTCAAAAAGGTAAAACCTTTTATGAACTTTCTAAAGAAACAGGAATTTCAATGTCATTACTGAGGAAATACAATGAATTTCATCCGAAAAAAGATATTCTTGAACAAGGAGAGATTCTTTTTATCGAACCGAAAAAAAATAAATCTAAGTCGAATAAACAACACATCGTTAATCAACACACCACTCTTCGAGAAATTGCACAAATAGAAGCAATCAAATTGAGTGCAATGATGAAATTAAATCCACATTTCTCTCCCGATGAAAAACTATCAAAAGGAGAAAAAATATTCCTTCAATAAGACCCTGAACAAGTCGAAGGAATTGTTTGTTGTTGTTTGTTTAAGAAAGTCCCTTCATGGGGACTTTTTTCTTTTTATCATATGGTAAAAAAGTACTAAATTCGAAGGTCAAATGAAGCCTCTCTTTATCTTTCTATTCGCAGTGTTTTTGGTCAATACTAAAAATATTCAAGCACACCCTTACTTTTTTGCCTTTGCGGAAGTGGAATATAATGAAATGAATAACTCAATTGAGGTAACTATAATAGCTTCTGCTCATGACGTGGCATCTGTGTTAAAAGATAATGGTATCATTTCAATGTCCTTGGGTGAAGCAAAAAAGAATAAGAAAGAATATAATGCAATCAATGATTATTTAAATGTAAACTTTTGTGTTCACACAGCAGATTCGCTTTCTTTACAAGCGTTTGATTCTAAATTACCTCCGCAACTTGAATTTGTCTTAGATGACTTTGAAGTGTTGCTGAATGGTGACGTTCAATTCTACCTATCAACGAAAATTGCTAACCCTACGCATGAATTTTATGTGAAGTTCGATTTTCTAATGGACAAATTTCCTGAGCAGCAAAATAAACTAACTATTCGTTATCGAAATAACAAGAAGACCTATAATTTTTTAAAAGCAACTAAAACTCAATTTATTAAACTAGAAGTATGAAAAAATTACTCTCCATATTTATTTTATTTAGCATTAATTCATCCTTTTCACAAAAAAAGTTTGCACAGTTAGATCATGAATTACCAACTGCAAACGAGTACAGGACAGCATCCGGAGCGCCAGGACATAAGTATTATCAGCAGAAAGCCGACTACAAAATGTCAATTGTTATTGACGATAAAACTCAAAAATTAACCGGAAATGAAGTGATTACTTACACGAACAATTCTCCTGATAAGTTAACCTACCTTTGGCTACAACTCGATCAAAACCTATTTGCTGACACATCTGATTCTAAAAAAATTGAAATAGAGAAAATGGAAGATTTTAAATCGGCAGGAGATATTCGCAAAAAATTGTTCTATTACGATGGTGGATTTAAAATTGAATCAATAACGACAATCGGTGGTCAAAAAATGAAGTATTTCATCAATAAAACAATGATGCGCATTGACCTAGACAAACCTTTACTTCCTGGTACCTCTATTTCTTTTCAAATCAACTGGTGGTATAATATAAACGATAGAATGGCTGTTGGAGGTCGTTCGGGCTATGAATACTTCGAGAAAGACGATAACTATTTATATACCGTGGCGCAATTCTTTCCAAGAATGTGTGTATACAATGATGTTACGGGATGGCAAAATAAACAATTTTTAGGACGAGGAGAATTCACGCTACCATTCGGAGATATGAAGTATCTATTACTGTTCCTGCTGATCATATAGTGGGGGCAACTGGAGAATGTCAAAATTACCGAACGGTCTTAACTGCAGAACAACTGAAACGTTTTGAATTAGCAAAAAAATCAACGCAGCCTGTACTTATTGTTACTCAATCTGAAGCAGAAAAAGCAGAAAAGGAAAAAGCAAGCAGAACAAAAACTTGGATATATAAGGCATATAATGTGAGAGATTTTGCGTTTGCTACTAGTCGCAAGTTTATTTGGGATGCCCAAATTCAACCAATTGGAAATAAAAATGTACTTTGTATGTCCTATTATCCAAAGGAAGGAAACCCATTATGGGAGAGATACTCTACAAAGCTAGTGGCACACACCATCAAAACCTACTCCAAATACACTACTGATTACACATATCCGGTAGCGATATCTGTGCATTCGAAATGGATAGGAATGGAATACCCTATGATATGTTTTAATGGTGGTCGTCCTGAACCTGATGGTACATATTCAGAGGGAGAAAAATACGGAATGTGGGGCGTAATCATCCACGAGGTTGGTCACAATTTCTTTCCAATGATTATCAATTCAGATGAACGCCAATGGACCTGGATGGACGAAGGATTGAATACATTTGTTCAATACCTCACCGAACAAGAATGGGAACGAGGATACCCGTCCCGACGTGGTCCCGCTCATATGATTGCCGATTACATGCGTGGTGATAAAAAATTCATTTCACCAATTATGACGAATTCAGAATCTATTTTTCAATTTGGTAACAACGCATACGGTAAACCGGCTACAGCTTTAAATATTTTGCGTGAAACAGTTATGGGAAGAGAATTATTTGATTTTGCCTTTAAAACATATTGTGAACGATGGAAATTCAAACACCCAACTCCAGCAGACTTTTTTCGTACCATGGAAGATGCCTCTGCTGTCGATTTGGATTGGTTTTGGAGAGGTTGGTTTTACGGGACTGACAACGTTGATATCGCAATTGACGATGTGAAGTGGTTTCAATTAAACACTCAAAATCCTGAGCTTGAGAAATCATTTTTGAAGAATCAAAAAGACAAGTCAGATGTTCATATTGGTGTAGAACGAAATAAAAAGGAAATCAAAGAAACGATTAATGAAAAAGATGCCACCATTGATGACTTCTATGCGAAACAAGACATTTATAAGGTTGATGCGCTAGACCGAAAAGAATACGAAGAATTTAAATCGAAACTAGACGCTAAAGATTTGGAATTATTAAATGCTAACAAACAATTTTATGAAATTCATTTCAGTAATGTAGGAGGACTTGTAATGCCATTAATTCTTGAATTTACTTTTGTCAATGGAAAAAAAGAGGTAATTAGAATCCCAGCCGAAATTTGGAGACAGTACGAGGATAAAGTGAGTAAAATTTTCATTTTTGATCAGGAAGTAGCCGCTGTCCGATTAGATCCATTTTTAGAAACTGCGGATACAGATTTGGATAATAACAATTGGCCAAAAAAAGAATTCCCAAGCAGGTATCAACTATTCAAACAACAACAACAAAATAAGGAAAATCCAATGCAGAGGGAAAGAAAATTAAATTCTACCAACTAATGTAATCTTCTTCCTTTTTTGAAGCAACTAAAGTTAAAATTTAACGTCTCAATATTTAACCAAACTATAACAAATGAAAAATCAAATACTCCACTTATTTTTTACAGGCTTTTCGTTTTCTTTATTTTCTCAGCAAAATGTAAGTATTTCTGATGTGCCTGCCATACCCAACCCGACGAGTGTATTAGATGTAAGCTCAACAACCAAAGGATTATTAATGCCGAGATTGACCACTGCACAACGTAATGCCATAGTTGGACCCGCTAATGGATTATTGGTTTATGATACAGACATTAATTGTGTAATGTTTTATTCTACTACTTTGAATAGTTGGAATTCATTATGTGCAGGATCGACTGCTACCAATTTAATAGCGGTCACCACTAATGTTGCTGCTGGTGCTAATTGTGCTGCAGGTGGAACACTTCTTCAATTAGGAGATGACACCAATTCAAATGGTATTTTGGACGCGGCAGAAATAAGCTCTTCTCAATACATATGCAACGGACAGAATGGTTCAGCAGGAGCTACAGGACCAGCAGGGCCGGCAGGACCAGCAGGGCCGACAGGACCAATTGGAGCAACAGGACCAGCAGGACCAACAGGGCCAGCAGGACCAGCAGGACCAACAGGGCCAACAGGGCCAACAGGGCCAATTGGAGCGACTGGAGCAGCGGGACCTGGAGGAGTGAATGGAATCAACTGTTGGGATATTAATGGAAACGGAGCAAATGATCCAGCAGAAGACACTAATGGAGATGGAATATTTAATACCACTGATTGTACAGTTGGAATAGTAGGACCAGCAGGACCAGCAGGACCAGCAGGACCAGCAGGGGCAATTGGAGCAACAGGACCAGCAGGACCGGCAGGGGTAATTGGAGCAACAGGGCCAGCAGGACCAGCAGGGGCAATTGGAGCAACAGGACCAGCAGGACCAGCAGGACCAACTGGAGCTCAAGGAATTCCTGGAATAAATGGAATTAATTGTTGGGACTTAAATAGTAATGGTGTAAATGACCCATCAGAAGACATAAATTTGGATGGACTCTTTAATACATTAGATTGTAAAGGAGCTATTGGACCAGTTGGTCCTGCAGGGCCAACCGGTCCAACTTGGCAAATCACATCGGATAATTTTACCGCTGCAGGAAATTTACAAATCATAACAACATTGCCACAAACTGTAACGTCAACTAACCAAGCTTGGCTCGTAGGTGGAAATAATTTTGGAACGGCAGGACAACCATACAAATTAGGGACAATCTCCAATGACCATGTGGACTTTATTAGTAACAACTTGGCCCGAGGAAGAATGATTAATACTGGAGAGTTAATTTGGGGAGCAACAGCGTTTACAGCTCCTTCTGTTGCAGGTGATATTGTGACTGCTTATAAATCTGCGGGGGGAGCAGCAAACAATTGGGCGATAAATGGCATCAATACTACTACAGGTGGTGGATCTGGCTTTTTTGTTAATAATCCAACAACCAGTTTATACAATGCTGTAGAGGGTATTATTAATTATAACGTTGCGGCAAATGCACCTTCGGGAGTATTTGGGTTGTCTATATCAAATACGAATACACAAACCGGTGTTGGGGTTAGAGGTTCTACCAACGGTAGAGATGGATATGGTGTTTGGGGTGCACGCGTTGGAACAACTGGTGCATTGGGATTCGGCGGAGTTTTTCAGAATGGATTAGGTTACACAGGTGCTTTAAGCGCTATTTCGGATGCAAAAACTAAAAAGAATATCAAACCGATGGAAAATGCATTAGACTTGATAGTAAAATTGCAAGGTGTAAATTATGAATTTGATCTAGATAAATATCCATATCTTGGTTTATCCAGCGGAAAACAATACGGATTTATTTCTCAAGAGATTTCAAAAGTATTACCGGAATTAGTTGAAGTACACAATTTAGATATCAATGGATGTAAACCTCTCGAGGGTAAAGCAGCAAATCAAACTAATTTTGAACAATTTAACATGGTCAATTACATTGGTGTTATTCCAATTTTAGTCGAAGCAGTGAAAGAACAGCAAGTCATAATTGAAGATCTTAAAAAAGAAATAGAACTTTTGAAGACAGAAATTATAAATGATTAATATGAAACTACTGTCATTTCTAACTTTATTATTTTTCGTTTACAATCACTGTTTTTTACAGACTGTATCCAACAATGGTGGTTTTATAACAGCAGAACCAGGTTCATACATTTATGTGAACGGGAGTGTTTCAAATAACAATACAGGAGTATTGGCCGTAAACGGAAATGGAACTACCTCAAGTTCTGAATTATATGTCACTCAAGATGTGGTAAATAACTCCACTATTAACGCAGATGGTTATATTCGATTACTCGGAAATTGGTTTGATAATAACAGTTTTAACTCTAACCTCGGTACCGTATTTTTTGAAGGAGCCAATCAGTATATTGGAGGAACTTCCATTACACAATTTTTCAATGTTACTCTGGATGGTTCAGGAATAAAAACACAACAAGTAGACAAGATTGCCAAAGGCACTTTGGACTTGAAACATTTGCACCTAAATACGGATTTATATGGATTTTATGTGACCAATCCTGCATTAAATGCCGTTTTGAGAACTTCTGGCTTTGTTTCGAGTGCAAACGGAGGATTTTTAGCTCGAACTACCACCAATACTGGCATGTATTTATTTCCAACAGGTTCTAATGCTAACACAAGTGCTAATATACCGGGATCAGGTACTTTCCGGTATCGTCCTGTTGAATTAAATCCAAATTCAGCCAATTTGAATGTATACAGTGTGAGATTAGCTAATCTGGATGCAAGCTTAGAATCGTACAACCGGAACAGTGCGGAACCAATTTTATGTGAATCAAATCCCCTATTTTATCATCAAATAGACAGGATATCAGGAACTAGCTCTGCAGACTTAGGAATATGCTTTGTACCAGTAAATGATGGTCAATGGAATGACATGGCAAGGTGGAACATAACAACCAATGGCATTTGGCAAGACATTCCTACGGTGAATTTAACTGCGATAACAGGATTTACAAAATCAATAGCTTCAGGATGGAATAACTTCGGAGACATTCCATATATCTTGAGTAATTTAAATCCATCTGCACCTACTATTAGTACAAATTCGATTACAGGATGTTCTCCTTTGACGGTTGACCTTCAAACTTCTGGTATAAATGGTACGACTTATACGTGGAATGCAAACGGTGTTGCTGTAGGAAATGGTGCTAACATAAGTGAACTATTTACAAATTCAGGATGCTATGATATCACCTTAATAGCAACAAATGGAAATTGCTCTGCAACTACAACCATAACTGATTTGATTTGTGTAGAGAATACCCCAAATGCTGCGTTCACAAGTAGCACACTTGAATTTAATGGTGGTAATGAGAATATTTCTTTCACCAACAATTCAACAGGAGCTGATACTTATTTATGGGATTTTGGTAATGGAACTACATCAACGTTTACGAATCCTACAGCTACTTACAGCGGCACCAATGGAAATACTCTTGTCACTTTGTATGCATTCACTAATAATGGATGTGTTGATTCTACCTCGATCGTCATTACTTACGAAGAGGACGCTATTTTTTACGTGCCCAATTCATTCACTCCTGATCAAGATGAATTTAATCAAACATGGGGTCCAGTATTTACACAAGGATTTGACCCCTATAACTTTGATTTGTTTATTTTCAATAGATGGGGTGAAATAATATGGGGAAGTCATGATGCCAAAGGAAGATGGGATGGCACTTACGGTACCAGTGGAAATAAATGTCCTGATGGTGTTTACACCTGGAAAATCGCATACAAGCCTAAG
>JBIJBD010000243.1:0-2869 GCA_044345395.1 Crocinitomicaceae bacterium
TCACACAAACTATTACCGTTGATGATACCACACTGCCGACTGCTAGTAACCCAACAACTACAACTATTCCTGCAGGTCCAGCCCCGGCACCTGATCCTACCATTGTTATTGATGAAGCTGATAATTGTACCTTAAATCCAGTTGTTGCTTTTGTAAGTGAATCTAGTGATGGAGGGAATTGTCCTGAAACAATCACACGTATTTATTCTGTTACTGATGATTGTGGTAATACGATTAACGTTTCTCATTTAATAGTTATTACAGATTTAATAAATCCAACAGCATCAAATCCAGCAGGATTTAATGTACAATGTTTAGCAGATGTTCCTGCTCCTGATATTACGGTTGTCATTGATGAATTAGATAATGGAGGTGTGCCCACTGTAGCTTTTGTTTCGGATGTGAGCGATGGAAACACCTGTCCTGAAGTAATCACACGAACGTATTCAGTAACGGATAACTGTGGCAACTCAATTAATGTCACCCAAACCATCACGGTTGACGATATAACTCCACCAACTGCAAGTAATCCTGCACCTATTTTTGTTGAATGTCCAGAGGATATTCCTGCTCCAAATCCACTTGTTGTTACAGATGAAAATGATAATTGTGGCGTTTTAAGTGTTACCTGGACTACTGATCAGGTGAATAATGTCTTATGTCCAGTTGTAACAAGAATTTATACTATTACGGATATCTGTGGAAATACCACCCAAGTTAGCCAAGTAATAACAGTAACAGACAATGAGAATCCAACATTTGAAGTCGAAGACACATTGTACATTTCAGGAACTTCCGTTCCTCCTGTTGATATAGGTGTAATAAGTAACTTATCGGATAATTGTGCAGCTCTACCCACAGTTATTTTTATTGGTGAAACAACTTATGGAAATTGCCCCCAATATATAGATAGGGTATATCGAGTTATAGATAATTGTGGGAATTTTGTAGATGCAACTCATACTATTGTTTTTGAAAATTTAGAGAATCAAGTCCAAGCTAATTTTTCATTCTCTCCAACAAACGTTTCAGCATTGAACTCAACCATTCAATTTTTGAATTCAAGCACAAATGCTACGAATTTCCAATGGTATTTTGGAGATGGAACCTCATCAACTCAATTCGAACCAATACATGAGTATGAGTATGATGAAAATTGCACAGGTTATAGTATCACGCTAATTGCATCCGATGGGAATTGTCGCGATACTGCTAGGAATGTAATTCCATGCAATGAAGAAACGATATTTTATGTACCGAATACATTTACACCTGATGGAGATAATTTTAACCAAACATTTTTCCCCGTTTTTTATTCTGGATTTGATCCTTTCAATTTTGAAATGCTAATTTTCGATAGATGGGGAGAATTAATATTTGAAACACATAATGTGAAAATTGGATGGGATGGAACATACGAAAACTTAGGTCGTAAAGTTCAGGATGGAGTATACACCTGGAAAATAATTTACAAGAAGAGGGAAAATGATTTACGAAATGTCGTTGTTGGTCATGTTAATCTTTTACGTTAAGAAATTACGCTTCCTTCTTTACCAAACTGGCGAAAAGATATTAAAACGGCAAGTGATGCAATAATAAACATTACAATAAAGCTTACTAGATAATAGCCCCAATCTAAAGTACCTGCGATCAGTTCTTTTGAAGCCAAAACTACATTAATAACGGGAATAGATGCTGTGGTGAAATCCAATGAAATACCTGGAAAAAAACCTACCATTGCTGGAAGTACCATGACAATGTTCAACGGAGTAATTATACTTTGTGCCTCTTTAAAAGTTTTTGCATAAATAGCAATAGGAACCATAACTCCAGCAAAGAAAACCGTTAGTGGAATAAGTAAGCCAAACATGCTAAATAAGAACTTCGGATTCAGAATATCGTGTATTATAGCCAATATTTGTTGATCCTTCACAATATCTAAGAATTCTATAGAAACCCAAAGACCAACGAGCGCAAAAGTAGAAGCCATCAATCCAGACAAGATGACCACAAGCATCTTTCCGATAAGTAATTTCCAACGCTTAACAGGTGTTGTCAATAGTGTTTCTATAGTTCCTCGCTCTTTTTCTCCAGTAAATAAATCAATCGCAGGATACATACATCCAATGAAACCGAATGCAATAAAAAGATAAGGAAGTATTGCGCCTCCAAATTCTCCAATCATTTGTTGGGGAGAAGCTGTATTGACATAAACCATTTTTAGAGGAGTGATTTCTTGTGGATTAATGTTCAACTCGGTTAACCGAATCGTTTGCGCATTTTTCTCCAATGCGGTGGAAATTGCTTTTGCTCGATTATCCATACCAACCTCCGTCACATCATAAAAAACATTAATTATAGCTGGCTTTTTTGTTTGAATATCTTGCTCGTATGACATTGATGAACTGAAAGCTATGTCCACCTGTTTCTCTTTTATACCTTTTCTTAATGACATGCTATCCGTATAAAATACGATTTCATGATTCCCTAAAATATTCTCTGGAATGGAAGAAATTTGTTGTGTGAAAATCTTTGAATTCGAAGTTAGTCCAATGCGTATTGTCTTATTTGCTGCCGATTCCTCAAAATAGGAAGACACGGAGACAAACACACTCAAAATTATTGGAAACATTAGCATTGGGATAACAAGCATTGTCATCATGGTTCTTCTGTCCCTTATTGTATCAATAAGTTCTTTTTTAAATATTGTCCAAATCATTGGTTAGGTATTAACAATTCGAATAAACTCTTGCGTAAGATTACTTTCTATCATATTGGTTCGAAATGACTCCATGCTACCTTGGAATTTGATCACTCCTTTGTGTATTATCGCCAAATCATCACATAGCAAATCAACTTCACTCATAAT
>JBIJBD010000244.1:0-2865 GCA_044345395.1 Crocinitomicaceae bacterium
AGTATTTAGATTTATCGAATCGAATAGACCAACCAAAATTTTTGTGGATGGGGAATTAGTTAAGGCATCTTTTACCTGAATAAGGTAGGAGGATGTGTCGAGGGATGGACCTGAAGAAAAAACAAACGTATATAACGAATCATTTCCTTCGTGGAAATCCTTAACTAAAGCGTTTAGGTAAAGCGAATAGGTCGTATTTGGACTCCAAGGTTTATCCCATTCCAACACAAGTGTTTTCCCAGAACAACTTATTTTTGCTGCGGCATCTGCAGGAACGAGTACTAGGTTCTCTTTGGCAGTGTTGAGTATTATGCGTTCGTCAAATTCAAAGGTAAAAAGACTTGTGTTCACATTGCGCTGCTTATTACTTATTGACGCTTTGATGATTTTTGGAGCAACTATGTCTTTTTCCCCTCCAGTAAGTGTTCCTACTTGGGCACATGCACCTAATAAAATGCTAGAGAGAATTATCAGAAACAATGAATTCCTATCCACTGACATAATTGTGTTAAATACTGTTCATCTATTTCGTCAAAATCATTCAAAGAATCACTATCCACATCAAGAACACCTAGAATAATATTTTCTTTCTTAATTGGGACCACAATTTCACTCTTCGACAAGGAGCTACATGCAATGTGCCCAGGAAATGCTTCAACGTCAGGAACGATGAATACCTTGTCATGCGCCCATGACTGTCCGCAGACTCCTTTTCCTTTTTGGATTCGGGTGCAAGCAACTGTGCCTTGAAAGGGACCAAGCACTAATTCATTTCCGTTAACCAAGTAGAACCCCACCCAAAAGAACCCAAAAGTTTCTTTCAACGCTGCCGACACATTTGCTAAGTTGGCAATAAGGTTAGGTTCACCACTAACCAATGCTTTCAGTTGAGGGAGAAGGTGTTCATATTTTTCCAATTTAGAACCACTCAGTATCGTCAAGTCTTCAGCCATAGAACAAAAGTACGCATGATTCGCAATTTTTGCTAACTTTAAAGCTGATTCTGTTTCAGTTAACAATTTCTCATGAAGGTACTTTATTATTGTATTTTTTTTCTGTTTTTCCTGATCTCATGTTCCTCCCATCGTGATATGCGTGTTCAAATACAACGCGCCGCTCGAATTACAGTTCCTGGAGAAATTAAAAATTTAGCCCTATTAAATAGAGCTGTTTCCACAAATCAAGCAGTACTAGAAGGCACCCTTACTGGAGAAACACCTTTGCGAGACAAACAACTGAGTAATGAATGTTTAAGAGGATTAACTGATGCGCTTTCCACGTCCACAAGGTTTTCAATTTATACCTGTGATTCCGCGATGTTGAGTGCTGACCCACGAAGTTTGTCTTTTGGAGAGCAATTACCTTGGAACATAGTTGATAGTATTTGTGCTAAAAACAACAGTGATGGAGTTTTGGTACTAGAATTCTTTGATACAGACTTTTCAATTGAAAACCCATTAAGTTCTGCTAGACAACTTGCAGCAAACGTCTTGAATGCATCAAACAACCAAGGAATAACGGTTCACGGCAATGCAAAAGCAAGGGCCGGATTTAGGGTGTATTATAAAAAAGAAAGAAAAATTGCATATGAAGATGTTTTTATTTTCAGTAAACGATGGTCACAGTACTCGACGAATGTGCAAGATGCATTAGGAAAGTTGATAAAGCGCAATCAAGCTTTGATGGATGTTAGTTTTTCAACCGGTAATGATTTTGCGTTGAGTATTGTACCGCTTTATGTGTGGGAAGATAGAATTCTTTTCAAAAGTAAGGACCAACTTATGAAAAGGGGAGAAAGGCAAGCCTTGTCAAAAGATTGGGAAGGAGCAAAGTTAACGTGGATATCTATTTTCGAAAATTCAAGAAAAAGAAAAGTAAGGGCCCGCGCGGCGCACAATGTTGCACTTGCATTGGAAGTACAAGGTGATTTGAAAGAGGCGCAACAATGGGCCTCAAAAGCCTATGTGGAAAAAGGAAATAATGCAACTATGCGCTATTGCGAAATATTAGATCAACGTGTTAGAGAACAAAAACGATTGGCAGATCAATTAAAAAACGAATAGTTTTTTAAAAGAAAAATACACCTAATTTTTCCTTTGTACAAGCTATACATAATCAACTTTTTTTCGTAAATTCAAGTTAAATAAGAAAAATATGTTGACAAAAGTACCTGTAGAAAAAATCCTATTCCTAGACATTGAAACTGTTCCACAAACTTACAGCTACCTGGATTTAGATGAAAAAACACGTGAATTATTCCAAGCAAAAACTCGATTCTCTCAATCAGAAGAAAAATCTTTTGAGACACTTTACACTGAGCGAGGCAGTATTTTATCTGAATTTGGTAAAATAATTTGTATTTCTGTCGGTATGCTTAGAGAAGGCAATTTAGGCAAAACTATCCGTCTAAAATCATTTGCTCACGATGATGAAGCCACACTCCTGACGCAATTCAAGAAATTACTAGATGAACATTATTCAAGCGACAGGCATATATTGTGCGGGCACAATGCCAAAGAATTTGACATTCCATATATCTGTCGCAGGATGCTAATCAATGGTATTTCGCTCCCGACAATTTTAAATATTGCAGGGAAAAAACCATGGGAAATAAATCATTTAGATACATTAGAGCTATGGAAATTTGGTGATTACAAAGCATACACCTCATTAGCTTTGCTTTGCCATGTATTTCAAATTCCTACGCCGAAAGACGATATCTCAGGCGCAGATGTGGCTAGAGTTTATTACGAAGAAAGCGACCTGCCCAGAATTCGCCACTATTGCGAAAAGGATGTGGTCGCTTTAATACAATTGTTCCTCCGATTTAAAGGTGATAACTTAGTTTCAGAAGGAAATATTATC
>JBIJBD010000157.1:0-5153 GCA_044345395.1 Crocinitomicaceae bacterium
TTGCATTTTCTGCTTCAATAGGATTTTGTGTAGTCATTGCCTATCTTTTCTCCATTTGGAAAAAAGATGCTTTTTCTACAGGTAACTTGAACAGTCAACTCCTTTTACCTCTCGCGGTTATTGGACTCCCTTGCTTATTTTTCTCAATCAATAGAAATACGGTTTGGGCATCTAAAAAATCGCTTTACCTTAATGACATCAAACATGTTCCAAATTCTGCAAAAGCAAATTCCATGTTGGCATCTGAATACCAATTAGAGGCTATGGAAATTCAAAAAAATGGCAAAGCGTCTTTCGAAAAACTGATGCAAAAGGTGGACTCCTCCTTATATTATTACGAAAAATCGCTTGCAGTTTATAAAGATTACGAATCTAATCTCAACAACCGAGGTGTTTTACTCTATACCTATTATTTTGATTATGTTAAGGCTTTAGAGTTATTCAAACATTCAGTAAAAATTAATCCCGCATATAAAGAGGGAATGCTCAATTGCGCCAATACCTATGCTAAGTTAGCCGAAGGATTATCATCCATTGAGAAAATAGTTGGAAAAAGTGATTCCATAACATCCACCTCAAAAAATATCAACCAAGAGCTTTTATCCCTGTATTTAAGAAATGAACTTTTCAAAACATTATCAATTACCAAACAATTTGAACTTAATGTTAGAGAATTTGCCCAAAATTTTTCAAAAGATCAATTGGCTTTTCAAATTACGGCAAATGCGGTTAATTTGAGTTCATTGTCCAATGAATTAGGGAAAAATCAATTCGCAAATACCATGCGTGATAACGTCAACAAGTACATTCAAACTAATCCACAAGGGATAATAAATGGTATATTTCAATTTGAAAATCGATTAGTTCAACAAGTTATCGACCTCAAAAAAAGCAAAAAAAATGAAGTAATTAATGCAATAAGTTCGCTTAAGCAACAATACTTAGACTCGGCGAAAATGCACTTCAACAAAACACACAGAATTTCACCTAAAGATAAAAATGTATATACAATTGAAGAGAAATTTGCCATCCAATTAAACGATTACACATGGCTAATCTCTATTGAAGAACAACTGATTAAAGAATTTCCCAATGAGCAGCACGGTCCGCAATACGTCCAAATGGGGAATGGATATTTAAATCTAAAACAACGAGATAAAGCATTAATCTATTTTCAAAAAGGTGCCCAAGAATTTAAAAAAGAAAAAGAGGTCTTGTTGATGAAAAGTAATCGAAGTCAAACAGATGAAGACCGATTGAATTTATTGTCAAAGGAATTGCAGAATTTAAAGGCTTTTAAAGAAAAAATTCTGAAAGGAGAAATTTAACGTGGCGGATTTGTATCAAAAAAACGTAATTGAACCGATTCATTTCATAATAGGTCCCGGAAGAAGCGGAACAACTTTACTCATGATGCTGTTGAACAATCATCCCAGTGTAATTGCATCACCAGAAATAAAACATATTCTCTATTTTTACAATAAATATAAATTGTGCACTCAATTTAATCAGGCTATCAAGACTGAATTTGTAGAATATTTTCGGGAGCTAAAATCTGTCGCTTTAAATCCAATGTTTCAATATGAGGAAGAAAAGATTTACGCGATTAATGAAAACATGTCGTTTGCTGAATTTTGTATAGAAGTACACAAAGTACTTCATAACAAGAAATCCGTAAAGGTGATTGTAGATAAAAACCCATTCTACACAAAACACATTGATACACTCATTCGGATTTACCCCAAAGCTAAATTTATTTTTCTCGTTCGTGATTACCGAGGATTTATTCATTCACATTTACAAAGCACTGACTCTTTTCAAAAAAAAAGAAATTTAAGATTGTATGCCACGAGTTGGAACGAATATGTTTCCAAATATTTAAAAATTTCGTCGTCAAATAATGAAAATATATTACTGGTTAAAATGGAAGAATTTCTTGATTCCCCTGAGAAAATAAGTAAAGAAATTTGTTCCTTTTTACAAATCGATTTTAACGAAAAAATTTTTGAGTACAGAGATGAAATTGAAAAGCATATTCATTCATATAATAACTTTAAAGAAACTCATCCCCGCCTTTTCAAAAAAATGACCGATCTTTTAAGACCAATTTCAGGAAAAAATGTAACTAATTGGACTCATAATTTAACATCAAGTGAAATTAAAAGATCTGAAATCATTTGTGGACAATTTGGAGAAAAAATAGGCTACAAGATGACTTCTGAGAATTCATGTTTTGTTAAATTCCAGAATTTTATTGGAAATTTACCTTGGTACATTTCCGTCAAAGCATATTTCGCTTTCGTTGGTGTAAAAACACATCACTATTTCAAAATAAAAAGAAGATCCACATTTAAAAAAAAACATAATTAGTGATATATATTATTGGAATTGGAAGATCGGGAAGTACACTTTTAACAAAGACGTTGAATCGACATTCGCAAATTAAAGCGATTCCAGAAGTTCCTGTATTTTTATTTTTTGCAAATAAGTACAAGGATATTCAGGGCAAAACAGATATGTTAGAGAAGGAAGTACGTGAATATTTAAATCTGATTCAAAAATTACGCCCGATAGAACAAGTGGACATTTCAAGTAGAATCTTTGACCAACCAATAGACTATAACAACTATTACGATTACATTTTAGGTATTTATTCTAAATTTTCAATTGAAGGAAAAACTAACCATCATAAGGTTTATGTAGACAAAAATCCTCACTACTCCCTATTTATAAAAAAAATCATGAACCTGGATAAAGAGGCTAAATTCATTGTGCTCGTTCGAGATCCTCGGGATAATATATTATCTCGTAAAAATAAAGTCAACAATAAGCCAGGACATATTGCCTATAATTCTTTTCGGTATCGTTTTTTTTATGATAAGATTCATCCATTCATCGGAAACAAAAAATTCTTATTCATCAAATATGAGCAATTTGTAAAAAACTATGAAGAATCTATAAGTTCAATACTAACTTTTATTGGCCTTGAAGGTGAATTAAATTCTTTTCAAAGCAACATAGTACATTCGAACTATAAAATAGAAAACAAAGCCCTTGAAAATTTTGCTAATGTACATTTTAAAGACTTAAATCATCCAATAAATTCCGATCACATTGAAAAATGGAAAAAAGCATTGTCGAATAAAGAGAATGAAATGATAGAGAGTATTACCAATCCTTATCTTCAATTTTATGAATATCAAGCGTCTCAGCCCTATACGTCTTATTTCTATTATGTTTTGAAGTATATTAACTGGTATTTTTTAGCGAAATGGCATGTAACCAAAGAATATTTACTCTATTACACTCCGACAAAAATTAAACTTTGGAGGTTAAAATCCATGTTATCAAAATGACATTCACCTCCGAAAAACTTGACAGTATTGCTCTTCATTTCATTCTATGTACAGAACGAACAGGAAGTTCGTTATTAAGTTTGATGCTCAATTTATCGAATCACATCCTAAGTCCATCTGAAGAGCCTTTTGCTCTTTACTTTTATAAAAAATATCGAAACAAGGAACATTGGACCGAAAAAGAAATTGATCTTTATGTGGATGAATTTTATGCGCTAGCAGAAAAAAACACTGATTTGTATTTCAGTGATAGAAAAGTTTTCACTGAAAACTTAAAACAACATATAAATCTTTTAAATTGGTCACGATTAATTAAACTTACTTATCTTCATTTCATAGATACTAAAGAAAAATCGACAATTGAAGTAATCATTGACAAACAAATTAAGTACTTTTTCCATCTTAAAAAAATTCAAGAAATATTCCCCAATGCTCGATTTATAGTACTCGTGCGTGACGTAAGGGATAATATCGTATCGAAACGCAATCGCAAGTTAAACTGGAACCAACACCCGTTATTTTTAACTGCTTTATGGAGAGATACTTATCGCTGCGTAAGTCAATTACCTGCAAATAGCTATATAACCATTCGCTACGAAGATTTAATGGAGAAGACTAAAGAAACAATGCTAAAAATTTGTGAATGGGTTAATGTAAACTTCGAAGATGAAATGTTAAATACAGAAGGTAAATACCTTGATTTTATCCATCAAAAAAAAAACCAAGTAAATCCCGAATTCATTAATCATTTAATGAAATTTCATAGTGGACTGAGTCAACCTTCTTCTACAAAGCAAATTGGCCAATATAAAGATGCTCTCTCAAAAAAAGAAATTGACCGAATAGAACAAATTTCATCTAATGAGCTTTCAATTTTTGGATATACACTGAACCAACCAACCCAAAAAACACCTTCAATATCCTCCTTTTATTTCATTTTTCTAGCTAAGGTATATAGAAGATGGTTACTTTCGTTTTATTTTAAAATTCCATTGCATTTAAAATTAAAGATCAAAAAATTTAGAAAAAAAAAGTATTCAGTTTAGCAAGGTTAGTTTAATACACTTTAAAAAAGTTAACCCATTTCACAGCAATAAATGCGAACGGTCTCAAAAATAGGGTCATTGTTTTGATTACACTTTTTGGTGTTTTTTTTAGTATAGGCCATCTCTCTGCTCTCTTTTGAAGAAAAAGTGATGTTAAAACTGTTGAAATCACTTTCTTTTTGCGCCGTTGAAATTCCGGACGTAAGTAATCAACAACCATTATTATCCTTTTTTTATCACTATTATTTAGTGCTTCATGGTTATAAGCATCCATAAATATTAACCATTTACCTTTTTTCCATTCGCGCCATTCATTTTTTACACGTAAGCCCGTTAATGGCAGGACATCAGGAATTTCAATTCCCATGTGGCACCGGAAAATCGCATTCGTGTCTCCGCAGTGAGGTTTTATCATGCCATGCGGTTCCAACTGATTAAATGACAAAGAAATTAATTCAGGGTATTCTTTTAAAAGCGCAGATGTAACAGGGAAAAACTTCTGTCTTTTACGAAATTCAATACCCCACCACTTTAAGGAAATTGTTTTCCATGTGTTAGACCTATTCACCATTGACTGATTAAAATATGCCTCCAGCTCTTGATTTTTAAGGTATTCAAAAAGTTCTGTTTCAATAGAAGTGTATTGATTCTCAAACGCTTCAGTCCAATTAAACCTTTCTTCTATAAATCCTGGCTCTTGACCTCTGTAGTCAAAGGAGAAATCAAAAATACTGAACCATAATTTTGTCAT
>JBIJBD010000146.1:0-5498 GCA_044345395.1 Crocinitomicaceae bacterium
TAAGTTACGTTTTAAGTTTGAGATAACATTGGAACTATGTACCTTTGTGTTCTATTATGATTCAATTCAAAAAAGTTGCTTTTTATACCCTCGGGTGCAAATTAAATTTCTCAGAAACTTCAACTATCTCACGTTTATTTGAAGAGTCTGGAATTGCAAAAGTTGATTTTGAAGATTATCCTGACATTTACGTTATCAATACATGTTCTGTAACTGAAAACGCTGATAAAAAATGTAAACAATTGGTAAAGAGGGCGAAGAAAATAAATCCAAATTCTTTCGTGGCAATTGTGGGATGCTATGCGCAATTAAAACCCGAAGAAATTGGAAAAATCCCTGGTGTTAACCTAGTACTCGGTGCAAATGAGAAGTTTAATATCCTAGAGTATATCGATGGACATGACACCTCAGAGGAAGTATTAATCGCTCAAGGAAATATAAAGAGGGTCGTTGATTTCATTCCATCCTATTCTATAGGAGATCGCACGCGTTCTTTTCTTAAAGTTCAAGATGGCTGCGATTATTTTTGTACTTTTTGTACAATTCCACTGGCACGAGGGAAAAGTAGAAATTCAAGTATTGAAAAAACAGTTCTTGAAGCAAAAAAAATTGAAAAAACTACTGTAAAAGAAGTGGTTCTTACTGGGGTAAATATTGGTGACTTTGGACAGGGATCGGATGAAAATTTCTTGAAATTAATTAATGAGCTGGAGCATTTAAAAGGAATAGATCGATTTAGAATTTCCTCAATTGAGCCTAACTTGCTTACAAATGAAATTATTGACTTTTGTTTGAAAGATTCAAAACGTTTCATGCCACACTTTCACATTCCCCTGCAATCCGGTGCCGACCGTCTGTTAAAGCTCATGCGCCGCAAGTACGAGACTGGTTTATATAGAGATCGTGTTGCTAAAATAAAAAGTGAAAACAAAGACGCTTGTATTGGAGTAGATGTAATTGTTGGATTTCCTGGTGAAACAAATGAAGATTTTTTGGAAACGGTGAACTTTTTGACAGAATTGGACGTGAGTTACCTACATGTATTCACCTACTCTGAAAGGGCAAACACTGGAGCACCAAAATTAGGTGAACCCGTTCCCATGGAAATTCGACGCGAACGAAGTAAACAACTTCATCTGCTATCCGATCGAAAAAAAAGAAATTTTTACGGTAAACACTTACTTACTGAGCGTATGGTATTATTTGAACAAGAAGAAGACAATGGTTATATGTATGGTTTTACTGACAATTACATCAAAGTAAAGCATCCATTTAATCCTGACCTTGTTAATTCAATCGTTAAAGTAAACTTGCTGAAAATTGATAGCGAAGGTTATGTTGAATGCGCACTCATTGAAAATTAGAAAAAAATGAAGCCAATTTATATTACAAGAAGAGAAACATTTAATGCTGCCCACAAACTTTATAAAGAAGATTGGAGCGATGCAAAAAACGAAGAAATTTTTGGAAAATGTGCAAATAAAAACTGGCACGGTCACAACTTTATTTTGTGGGTGAGTGTAAAAGGAATCCCCAATAAAGATACAGGATTTGTGATGAACCTAAAAACCCTTTCCCGCCTCGTAAAAGAATTAGTAGTTGAAGTACTTGACCACAAAAACTTAAATCTTGATGTTCCATTTTTGAAAAACGTAATGGCATCAACGGAAAACGTGGCAATTGCCATTTGGGAAATTTTGGACGAACCCATCCGTAAAGAAGGAGGAGAATTGGTAAAAATCAAGTTAGAGGAAACAGAAAACAACTATGTAGAATATTACGGTGGTAAAGAACCTTTTTAATTCAATTTCGTTAAGAAAAGTTTAAAATATACAATGGAAGAGCAATTCAGAAACATCATCGAACAACTTGGTGAAGATCCGAGCAGAGAAGGTCTGCTTAAAACACCTGAGCGTGTTGCAAAAGCGATGAAGTTTTTGACACAAGGGTACGATTTAAACGCCGACGAAATAATCAAACAAGCAATCTTTCACGAAGCATATTCTGAAATGGTTTTGGTTAAGGATATTGATGTCTATTCTTTGTGTGAACACCACATGTTACCATTTTTTGGTAAAGCGCACGTAGCTTACATTCCCAATGGAAAAATAGTTGGATTGAGCAAAATACCACGTATAGTTGATGCATATGCGAGAAGATTACAAGTTCAAGAAAGACTTACCATAGAGATTAGGGATTGTATCCAACGAAATCTTGATCCACTAGGAGTAGCGGTAGTAATTGAATGTGAACACATGTGCATGCAGATGAGGGGAGTTCAAAAACAAAATTCAGCAACAACTACAAGTGCGTTTACAGGATTATTTTTATCGAATGATGCGACTAGAAAAGAATTTATTAATTTAGTACAAGCAAAATTACATTAACAATGAACGAATTTAATAACAACTACTATGCAGCGGATGCAACACGGGTGTTCTTCCGAAATGTATACACCTACATGTTTGGTGCTCTAGGTATTTCAGGAATTTTAGCCTACCTAGTAGGTACAAATTTGCAATATTTTGCCAATCTCTTCATTACCGCAGATGGGCAGATTTCCTTAACTTTTTATGTGGTAGTTTTTTCGCCTATATTAATAAGTTTGGCTATACAGTGGGGAGTAGAACGCCTTTCAATGGGAATTTTAACCCTACTTTTTGTCGCCTACTCGGCATTAATGGGTTTAAGTTTAAGTACAATTTTTATCGCTTTCCCAATGGGGGATATTATTAGAACTTTCTTTGTGAGTGCTGGTGCATTTGGTGGTATGGCGTTACTTGGGTATACCACTAAAGTAGATCTTACTAAATTTGGAAGTTTACTCTACATGGTGCTTATCGGTATGATCATCGCTTCATTAGTAAATATGTTTACAAAAAGTGGTGAATTAGACTTCATCATTTCTTGTATAGGTGTTTTTGTTTTTACTGGCTTAACAGCGTACCAAATGCAACAACTCAAAGCAATTTCCCAACAGGGATTAAATGGAGAACAGATGCAAAAAATGTCCTTAATTGGAGGACTACAATTATACATCTTGTTCATTAATTTATTTCTTACTTTATTGAGATTATTAGGAGGAAGAGAATAAATACAAACGGAAGATTTGGAACTATTCATTTTAACGTAAATTACTTTTACATTTGTACTAAATTATCAAGTTATGGGAGGTCATTCAAACGAAAAAAAAGGAGATACATTTTTTGATAGCTCAACAGCAGCATTAGGAACGTTATACACCCTAGCTCTTTTGAGTATCATCGTATCTATCCTGATTTGGGGATAAAAATATTCTTTTATGGCGTTTAATGCCGTTTTTGCTTGGTTCATAGGGAAACGAATGAATCGAGTGAATTTCTATCGGGACAATCCAATTGCTGCCCAACGCAGTGTGCATGAATACCTGTTTTATCAATTAAAGAAAACACAATTTTACAAAGGAATTCAAGATTTAAGCATCCAAGAAATTGAATGTTTAAGGGACATCCCCTTGCATGACTATAACACATTAAAACCATTTATTGATCGTACCATGTCAGGAGAAGAAGATGTTCTTTGGCCTGGTGAAACAAAATGGTTTGCTCAATCTTCTGGTACAACGGCAAATCGTAAAAAACTTATTCCTGTCACCTTTCAGTCATTGGAAGAAAATCATTATGCCAATGGAAAGGACCTTTTGGCACAATACTATGCAAATCTTCCAAACAGAAAATTATTCAACGCTAAACATTTAATCGTTGGAGGAAGTGGCGAAATTAGGAAAGAGAATAATGGCGTTTTCGTTGGTGATTTATCTGCTATAATTATTGACCATTTACCCTGGTGGACGGAGTTGAGACGAACACCTGCAAAAGAAATTGCACTTCAAGGAAATTGGGAAGTCAAATTAGACAAAATGGCTAAGGCAGTTGTTAATGAAAACGTGTGCATTATTGCTGGAATGCCGAGTTGGACCTCTCTCCTACTACGTAGAATTTTAGAAGTAAGTAGCAAAAAAACAATTGCGGAAGTTTGGCCAAATTTAGAATTATATATTCATGGGGGAATGAATTTTGGTCCTTACCGAAAAACCTTTGAAGAGTTGATTGGCAGGGAAGTTAATTTTATTGAATCCTACAATTCCTCAGAAGGTTACTTTGGTATGCAAGACAGATTGCATGCAACTGATTTATTACTTATGACAAATTCAGAAGTCTATTTTGAATTTATCCCGATGGTGGCATTTAATGGAATTTATTCGACGGAGACACTTTTATTGAGTGAAGTTTCGATAGATACTGAATATGCGTTGGTCATATCAACCTCTGCTGGACTTTGGAGGTACATCATCGGAGATACAATAAAATTCACACAACTCAATCCATACCGATTTATCGTAACGGGTCGGACCACACAATTTCTGAATGCGTTTGGTGAAAAAGTACTCATTCACCACGTAGAAAAAACTATAGAGGCCGTTAATAAGTCGCTATCATTTCGCATGACTGACTATACAATAGCACCTTATTATCGAGAAAATTCTTCAGTTGGTGGTCATCAATGGCTGATTGAATTTGAATCTCCACCATCAGATATTGACGCATTCGAAGCCGCCATCGATTACCAACTTAAAATTGAAAATGCCGATTACGAAGCAAAAAGATATATGGATTTGAATATAGGCAAACCTATAATAACCTATTTACCTAAAGGAACGTTTCATCAGTGGTTGGCAAAGCACCAAAAACTAGGTGGACAACACAAAATCCCACGATTAATGAATGACCGCCAATTCGTGGAACAACTTTTGACAATGCTTTCCTAATGAAAAATATATTACGTGTTTTATGCCTTTTAGCGAGTTGCTCTGCCTTTTCACAATTTAATTTTCAGAGAGAAATTTCGTTGCCAATAAATACAACCCAATGGTTTGTTGATCCAGTTGGCAATCACTACCTTTTAGCAGGAAATAAATTAACCAAAATAGATTCCCTTGGAGAAGTAAAATTCTCTCAAGCGATCAAATCCCAAGGGGAAATTAATCAATTGGTTTTCAATAGTGCACAAAAAATCATAAGCTTCTCTGAAGAACAACAACAAATTTGTTTATTCGACAATACAATTACCCCTGTTTCCACCTGCCTATCTTTAGAAGAATATGGAATAATCAATGCTACTTGTATTGCCTCTTCGAGAAGAGCAAATTCAGTCTGGATATACGACTGCGTCAATTCTACGTTATCACTATTCGATATAGACAAGAAAATGATTCAACAACAACTCAAAAACATTAAAGGGCTCATCGAATTTGGAGGAAATACTACCTATTTTAAAGAAGACGATGAAAAATTGTGGATAAGTGATGGTAGTAATACATTCGGTTTCGATCTAAATTTAAATCTTACAGATAAATTTGATTTTTCATGTACTGATAAACAATTTATTGAAAATCAAACGTATTTCGAATTTGTTGATGACGCATTTTTTGTTTTGAACTTGTCATCCAAAGAACAAGG
>JBIJBD010000043.1:0-16013 GCA_044345395.1 Crocinitomicaceae bacterium
AAAAGACACCCGACCAAAGCCGAATGTCCCCTCTCAATAAATTATTTTCGTTGCTTAACGTATGAATTATCGACGTAATCCTAATTCCTTTATTAAAGCACGATATTTTTCAATGTCTTTACCTTTTAAATAATCCAAAAGACTACGACGTTTACCAACAAGCAACTGAAGTGCTCTTTGCGTACCAAAATCTTTACGATTTTTCTTAAGGTGTTCAGTCAAATGGCTAATTCTATAGGTGAAAAGAGCGATTTGACCTTCGGTTGAACCGGTGTTTGTTTCAGAACCTCCATGTTTTGTGAAGATTTCTTTTTTCTTAGCTGAATCTAAATACATTCCAATATTGTTTAAATAATTTTTATGTAGTACTCGAACTTTTCAAATACATTGCAAAGATAGTGTAAATTCTTGAAATTCAAAACAAATAAATCTAGTTAATATATTATGGATAAAACTTAAGAAATTCAGATACTAACAATGACCTTGTTAATAACTTCACGATCATTTACGCATTTTCTATACACTATAAATATTAAATTAGCTCATAACTTAAAACTTTATATTATGAATTTTGATTTTTTAAAAGTGCCGTCTACCATCGCGGCTTTATTGTTGGTGTTAATTTATTTTCTACCCATGACCCCTTATTACAAAAGCGTACAGGAAACGGGAGAAGGTGATAACAAGGAAACGACCACTCAAACCATAACAGGGTTGGGAATGTTGACTGGTTCGGCAAAAGAAACAGGCGAAGGCAAGAATTATAAAGAGCCAACAGGTGATGAAATAAAAAAAATGAATGAAAACTTTTTTGGTCCTAAGCCAGAAATTAAAAAAGATGACAAGCACTGGAAAGCACGATTTGGAATTTTTGATAAATTATCCATTCTTATTGTTATAGCAGCCGGATTAATGGTTTTTGTAGCTTACCAAAAAAGTGCTAATCAATCCCCTGTTTTAGATGAAGAAAAAATGGGCTGGGCTAAAATCATTTTAATAGGATTGGGATTAATGATTTTTTCAAGATATTGCTTCTATATTGACTCTAGTGATGAAGTAGGTGCAGGTTTAGGCGCATGGATTTCTTTACTTGCTGTAATTTTCTTGGCGCTTGAAGATAGAATTATGAAATTGATCGGTAAATAAATTACTAAAAAAATAATTTATCAAAGGAGCCTAACAATGGCTCCTTTTTTTACAACTAAACTTTTTTACTATGAGCATAGAATTTTTTAAAAAACCTGTACACCTTGCATTATTCGCCATTATACTTTGTTATTTTATCCCATATACACCATATATGAAAGCTGAAGATGAGTATGGTGAAGGAAGTGATAAAATTACCAATACGACAACCATTACCGGATGGCAGATGTTAGTAAGCGATCTAACAATAAAACGAGAAGGTAAAGACGCAAAACAAGCAACAAGTGATCAAATAGAAAGAGCTAAAGAATATCTTTTTGGTCCAAAACCAAATGGTGCAGGTGATTCTTGGTCTCCAGCATACGGAATTCTAGATAAATTAAGTATTCTAGTAGTTGTCGGAGCTCTTTTGTTACTCTTTACAAACTACCAAAAAGCAAACAATGAGCCAACAAAAATAGATGACGAAAAATTAGAAATAATCAAGGTTATTGTAATTGGTTTGGGATTAGGAATTCTTCCAAGGTATTGCTTTAATACGTTCGGAAATAATCAAGTAATTGGTGGTCTGGGCGCATGGATTTCATTAATAGCTGTTATCTTCTTAGCTCTAGAAGTCAGAATCATGAAATTATTAAGTAAATAATAACTATCAAATAATACTGAAGGAGTCGAAATCGGCTCCTTTTTTATAAAATTATTGCTTTGAGGAATCTCAAAAAAGCACTTATCAATTATTATTAATAATATGGATTTAAAATTTTTAAAAACCCCGACTAATATAGCATGTATTATCATTGCTATTGTATATTTATTGCCCTTTACACCTTACCTGAATATGTCTAGTAAAAGTGGAAATGATAAGATTTCCGTCTCCGGATTACAAATACTTTTGGGATCTGCCACCATTGAAGGTGATGCTGCTGATCAAAAAGATGAAATTGAAGACGTTTTATTTGATGGTTTGTCTGAAGGGCCAAATCAATTAAAAGATTTTAACCTCAATCCAATGCTTGGTTTATTTGATAAATTGAGTTTTTTAGTACTCATTGGTGCTTTAATACTTCTCTATGTTTCCTACAAAAATTCAATAGAGGAACCATCTCCTTTTACAAATGACACGCTGCGATGGATTAAAATCGGAATGCTCTCATTTGGTTTTGTACTTATGATTCGGTATTTAACAATTCCTTTAATCATGTTTCCTGTTAATGTAATTTGGACAATTGGCATTGGAGCATTTCTAACTATGTTGTCACTCGTAACTATTTACTTTGACAATAAGTTGAAGTAATTACCGAAATATAAGGGCATTACTAAAAACTAGTTTTCCTTGTTCCCAAAACCCCCTGAATAATGGGTTATCAACGAGATAGGTAAAACTACCCATTCCATAAGATGCTTTACCAACAACTAAGGCGTTTGATTGGTTACTAAGAACTTTATATCCAACAAAGCCATTTTCGGGTTTAGCATGTGAATCAAGTTTGATAACGGCAGCATCTTTCATTTGATAGGAAGTTGATGAAAGTTTTAAAGTATGGTATCTTTTCAATCCAAAAGACAACGGATTCGTATGGTCAATTTCCGTATTAAAAATAGCTCCGATGATAGTTGAACTGATTTGTGATCGTTCGTATTGACCATATGGAATTCCACTGGCAGTATCTTTTATCTCCTTTTCAGAAATTCCAAATTCTTCTCTACAAAATCCTGAGGCACTACTTCCCATTACGATAGCATGCCCGCCATTTTTTACCCATCTTAAAAATTCTTCATCATCTGCCAATCCATGTCGACCCTCAGGAATCACCAATGTATTTATCTGACTTAATGCACGAGACATATCAGACTTCCAAATAATGTGTGCATCATATATTAATTGTTGTTCAAAAAAGTGCCAAACTTCTCCAACACTCAATGAGGAAAATTCTTCACTCATCAAAATTCCAACCTTAGGCTTTTCTATTGGTTTTACCGAATAGGAACCAAAATCTACACCTCTATCAACAAAACCTGACGATATAGAATGCACTTTGACTTGAAATTGATTGGCTAAATTTGTTAAGTGTTTTACAAAATCAGTTGTTTTGTTTTCTGCTCGCAAAAATATAAGCGACCCTTGGTTAAATTTCTTTCCATCAATTTCAAAGGTTTTTTCATTATAATATACTCTCATTTCTGCTTTCATCGCATGTGCTAGAAATTTTGCTGATTGAAAAGAATTCCAATCAACAACATATGCATAAGCAAGTTGGTCTAGTGAATTTAGACTTATCGATTGTATATCACCTCTCTTCTCGCCTTGTTTAACTAATTCCGTTGTAGCCCAACAATCCAATCCATAAGCATATGGAAGAGTCCAAGCTGAAATATCATATGTCAAAGAATCAGTTAAAAAGGTTTTCGGTTCAAACAACACATTCACCAAAGTCCCTTTCGTCTGATTTGTAGAAATAACTAGTTCTTTTCCTGTCAGTTTAACCTGTTCTTGTTTCTTAGTTGCATAATTAAACCCCTTGACCGATGAATTTTCTGTTGAAAGGTAATAGTCAATCTGATTATTATTTAATAATTCAAGTAAAGAGGAAATACGTTGCTCTTCGCCCGATAATACGAATGACTTGTATTTATAGTTTTTTGAGCCATGAAAAGACTTAAATTCTTTAATCAATGTTGGAGCATTTTTCGAAGCCATTTCAACGGTCGATAAGCCAGTTGTAACATGATGTTTTACTCGATCAGAAAGTTTTAGCGTATCACCTACTTGTGTGATAACAGCTAGTCCAGCTCGACCACTTCCTCCCTGTTCGTAAGTCATACCAATGGCTCCATTGTAGGTTGGATATGTATCGCCATAACTAGGATAGAGCAAGTCAAAAATTTCCTTAGAAAAATATAACCATCCCTCTTTATCGAAATAAGAAGCATGATTTTTACCTATTTCTTTTTGAAAATCACGTTGCCAATTGGTAATCACTTCATGATAAGGTTCGGCAGCTGGGGGAAAATAGTAAGGTTCATTAATTCCTTGTTCGTGAAAATCTACGTGTACATGAGGAAGCCATTGATTATAAACTGCAACTCGCTGCTTTGATTCAATTTGTGTCATCCATGCCCAATCTCTATTTAAGTCGAATAAATAGTGATTGGGTCTGCCACCAGGCCACGTTTCATTATGCTCTGCCGAAAATCCCTGAACATCATAAGGTGCATTTCCATATTGATAGTAAAAATTAACGTACCTGTCACGGCCATCCGGATTTAAACATGGGTCGATAATTACTAGAACATTTTTGAGGTAGTCTTTTTTATCGGTGAGTAATCTATAGGCAGTTTGCATGGCTGCTTCCGTTCCAGAACTTTCATTACCATGAACATTATAACTCAACCAAACGATTGCTATATTTTCTTTATCAAGCAATGAATGATTATTTTTTACTCCTTGTAAGTTTTTGATATTCTCCTCTGAACCGATAAATACAGTAAGAAGCTCTCTACCTTCATATGTTTTACCGTAAGACTCTGTTTTAACCATTAAGGGATAATTATCTTCCAATTCCTGAAAATAATCTACCACACGATCATGCCGTGTAAATGCAGTTCCAATTGGGTAACCAAAAAACTTTTCTGGTGAAAATTGACCAAACAAACAGGTTAAATTCATTAGGAGAATTAGAGTTACCAATTGCATATATTTCATTTGGATTTGAGGGTTAAGATTCATACCTAATTTTTATTCATTAATGGTTTTGATTCAGGATATACGAGAGAGATCTCCTTATCATTATTTACAAAATTACTCTTTTATATTGCGATGCCCAAACACTAAAAAATAAATACGGAATAAACGCGTTAAAGGTTTATTTTTGCACACATGAAATTCATTTGCATATTGGTTTTTATGCTCCTCAACTTGTGGTCGACTAATGCACAGCTTGTAAAAATGAATGGTAAATGTGTTTCTAAAAACAATAAAGGCCTTCAAGGTGTTTTGGTTGATGTTTCCACATATAAGCGAAATACATTTATCAGTGACTCGTTAGGTAATTACTCTTTTATCGCAACCAAAGGAGATACACTAAAAATCAGGTATCGCTACGATGGTCAAATAATCCGAAGAGAAACTATTGTCAATGGAAATAATGAACAATATTTGGAAACGATCAAATTTGACGTGTCCACCATTGGTCAAATTACTTTGATTGAAGAAAAAAAAGATCCGTTCGAAATTGAATACCTAAAACCATTAGACTATCGGAAAATTACCGGTTCGGTTGAAAAGAGCTTGGTGTATAGTACACCAGCTACAAGTAATAATGAATTAACATCAAATTACAATGTTCGCGGTGGGAATTACGATGAAAATCTTGTATATGTCAATGGTTTTCAAGTATATCGCCCGTTCTTGACACGAAGTGGACAACAAGAAGGCATGAGTTTCATCCACAGCTCATTGGTGCAATCACTACAATTTTCAGCTGGAGGATTTCAAGCAAATTATGGGGATAGATTAAGCTCAGTTTTAGATATCACCTACAAATCTCCTGATAGTCTTGAGTCCGGGGGTATAGTTTCTTTGCTTGGTGTTGAAGGGTATATAGGACATCGTGTAAATCATAGATTTAATTATTTGATTGGTTCTCGTTACCGATCAAACGGCTATCTACTTAATTCATTACCAACGAAAGGTGCTTATAATCCAGTATTTATGGACGCACAATTTCTAGGCACCTATGCACTAACTGAAAAATTGGATTTAGTCATGTTAGGCCATTATTCCTCAAATAATTTTAGGTTTAGACCTGAAACACAAAAAACAGATTTCGGCGTTGCCAACGAAGCATATACATTTATGATATACTTTGAAGGAGAAGAGCAAACAAAATTTGAAACAAGTATGGGAGGACTTGCGCTGAAATATAGACCATCCAAACAATTAAATTTAGACTTCTATTCCACCCTATTTTATTCTGACGAAAAAGAATATTTTGATATTCTCGGACAATACTATATCAATCAATTAGAAACGGACCCTTCAAAGGAAGAATTTGGTGATTCCATCGCGGTATTAGGGGTAGGATCTTTTTTAAACCATGGTAGAAATCGATTAAAAGTAAGCATTGCAAATGTATATCATGAAGGAGATTTTCGTTTCAAACCACTTAAAACAGTAAAGTATTTGGAGCAGCATCAACTCAAATGGGGTGTGAACTTTCAATTAGATCAATTTTCAGATACCTTGAGCGAATGGAAATTACTTGATTCTGCTGGCTATAGTTTGCCACAAGGCTCTCCGAACGAGGTAGAACTATTTGAAACCTTAAAAAATAGGGCACAACTAACAGGGACAAGAACCACGGCATTTTTACAATGGAATATCATCCGTTCAAACATAAAAAAACAATACATTCTTGCTATTCCATACAAAAAATTTGAAGCTGGAACATTTAGCAAGAAAATATGGCAAGATACATTACAGGAATCTGCTGCAAAATGGGCAATCTCCATAGGTTCGCGGTTTGGATACACATCCGTTAATCAAGAAATTTATGTAACACCTCGATTTTCATTACAGTACTTTCCCAGAAATTACATGGTGCAAAATGATAAGTTAGTAAGAAGACAAGTAGTTTATCGTTTTGCAACCGGTTTATATTATCAACCTCCCTTTTACCGAGAATACCGGGATTTTGGAGGGAACTTACAACTTAACGTTCAATCACAAAAATCACTTCATGCTATTTTAGGAACGGATTACTACTTTCAATTATGGGGTAGGAATACACCATTCAAATTAAGTTCAGAAGTTTACTACAAATATTTATGGAACATCAATCCCTACGAGATTGATAATGTGAGAACCCGCTACTATGCTAGCAATAATGCCAGAGGGTTTGCTTATGGTATCGATGCAAACATTAACGGTGAATTTGTCTCTGGAATAGAATCATTCTTCAAAATTGGACTTATGGCCGTTAAAGAAGATATCGAAGGAGATTCTTACATAGCATATTACAATCAAGCTGGAGAACGAATAATTTTTGGTTACAGCGAGGATCAACTAGTAGTTGACTCTGCAGTTATTGAACCAGAATTTATTCCAAGACCTACAGATCAATTACTAACCATTGGGACATTAATTCAAGATCAAATGCCTGGTTTCGAACAGTTTTCTGTTCAAATGGGATTACAATATGGCTCAAGATTACCCTACGGACCACCAGATAGAGAGCGTTATAAAGATACCTTAAGAATGAAATCATATTTCCGTGTGGATATAGGTTTCTCGTATGATTTACTTTCTAAGAAAGGAAATAAAATGCAACGTGCAAATGTTGGTTTAGTTGAAAATGCAGAGATAAGCCTTGAAATTTTTAACCTTTTAGGTATTAGAAATGTGTTGTCGAAACAATGGATTCAAGATGTAAATGGCACATTCTTCTCTGTTCCAAACTACTTAACCAATCGGCGAATCAATCTGAAATTAATTTTACAATTTTAATAGATTGGCGCAAAAAGAAATTTATTTGGTGATACTAAATTGGTCTTTACAGCATACATTACAATACCCGCTGTATTTTTAACACCTAATTTTCCCATAATATTCTTTCGATGTGTGTTAACCGTATGCTTACTTAAAAATAACTGCTCAGCAATCTGTTCATTCGTTAAACCCTCTGAAATTCTAACAATGATTTCATTTTCACGGTCAGAAAGTGTAATTGCCTCACATGTAAATGAGCTAACATCTAAATCATCAACATCAATATTTGCTTTTTGAATAGTTTCAAGAATTTGCCCACAAAAAAATTTATTCCCTCGGCTTGTTTCCCTAACTGCATCCTGTATTTCGGCTAAATCACAGTCTTTCTTCACATAACTTGTTACCCCAGAGCGCAATGCATCTACCAAAACTTGGGCGCTTTGTTCAGGCGTAATGGCAATTATTTTAAGTGCCTTATTCAATTGGACTAACCTCGGAATAACATCAATTGAAAAACCATCAGAAGTATAGTCAATCAATACAAGATGAGGCTCAAATGATTTTACTTGTGTTAGTAATTCTTTCTCATTTTGAGCTTCACCAACAATAGTAGCTTTAGATTCATTGGTCAAAATAGTGCGTAATCCAATGCGAATCAAATCGTTGCTATCTGCCAACACAAGTTTCATCTTATTTAGATTGATTTTAAACAAACAAATATAGCACAAATCACGCAATGCAATGAAAAAAAATGAGTTTTCGAAGCTAATGAAATGACGTATCTTTGTGGATGTGAAGACCAAGGTTGGAAATGATATCGCAGAGGTAGTTAACTTACTTAAATCAGGAGAACTAGTAGCCATACCTACAGAGACGGTATATGGATTAGCAGCTAATTTCTCCAATGAAGACGCTGTAAAAAAAATTTTTGAAGTAAAAAAAAGACCTACCTCTAACCCACTTATTTTACATGTGGATTCCATTGAACAAATTCATTTATATGTTGAAGAGTTTCCTAGAATATTTCAAGAATTGGCGACAAAGTTTTGTCCAGGTCCACTTACATTTTTAATGAATAAATCTGCCATAGTTAGCGAATTAATAACAGCAGGAAATAACAGAGTTGCTGTTCGAATTCCAGATAATGTTAATACACTAAATATAATTAAAGCATTAGGATTTCCTGTAGTTGCACCTAGTGCAAATTTATACGGTAAATTGAGCCCAACTCGTGCGCATCATGTGGTTGATCAATTAGATGGCAAGATTTCATATGTCTTTGACGGTGGAGAATGTGAACGAGGTATTGAATCTACTATTATCGGAATTGAAGGAACTGAAGTAGTAATCTACAGATTAGGAAGTATTACACCTGAAGATTTAGGACAACATATCGGTTATTTACCGGGATTAAAAGTGCACGAAGACAAAGTACCTATTACCAGCGGTATGGTAAAATACCATTACGCACCTTCAACACCTTGTAGTTTTTATGGTTCAAATCAGACATACGAGGAAAATGTTGGTTTTATTTTTATTTCCAAAATATTGGAAAAGTTCCCCTCTCAAAACGTTCGCGTATTGACGGAATCTGGAGATCTTAACGAAGCAGCAAGGAAACTTTATGCAACCTTACACGAGATGGACCGACAAGAATTCTCTCATATATATATTGAGTCAGCACCTGATCAAGGAATAGGAAAGGCTATTAACGATAGACTAAATCGCGCGGTTGCAAAATTTAAAGCGGATAAAAAAGACCGTTAAACAGTCATTATATCTTTTTCTTTTATCTCTACTAAATCGTCGATTTTCTTAATGTAAGCATTCGTAATTTTCTGAACTTCTTCCTCCGCATCCTTTTCCATATCTTCAGATAGACCATCTTTTTTTAAATCTTTGATCATGTCCAAAGAATCTTTGCGATGGTTACGAATTCCAACCTTTGCATGTTCGGCTTCCGACTTTGCTCTTTTGACCAAATCTCTTCTTCTTTCTTCCGTTAGTGGCGGAACTGCAATAAGTAATTGCTCTCCATTGTTTTGCGGATTCAAGCCTAAGTTTGCATTGATGATTCCTCTCGCGATATCATTGAGCAAGGTCTTTTCCCAAGGTTGAACAACAATAGTTCGGGCATCCATGGTATTTACATTCGCAACTTGCTGCAATGGAGTCATTGCGCCATAATATTCTATCATAACTCCTTGAAGCATGGCAGGAGATGCCTTACCCGCTCGTATTTTTATTAATTCATTCTCTAAATGATCCAAGGTCTTTTGATTTGATCCCTTGAATTCATCATAAATCAGTTCTAATTCTTCTGTCATATCACAAAATTAATTACAAACTGTTGTTCCCACCGCTTTTCCGTCCAATAATTTTTTCAGATTTCCAGGTGTATCCATATCAAAAACAATGATAGGAAGATTATTTTCTTTACACAACGTAAATGCTGTCAAATCCATTACATTCAACCCTTTGGCATACACTTCATCAAAAGTAATACAATCAAACTTCGTTGCTGATTTATCCTTTTCAGGATCTGCAGTATATATGCCATCTACACGCGTGCCTTTAAGAATAACATCCGCATTAATTTCAATCGCTCTTAAGGATGCCGCCGAATCCGTTGTAAAAAATGGATTTCCGGTTCCGGCACCAAATATTACAACACGACCCTTTTCTAAGTGTCGAACTGCTCTTCTTCGAATGAAGGGTTCCGCAATCTCTTTCATTTCAATTGCAGACAATAATCGTGTTTTCACACCTGTTGATTCTAATGCCGCTTGTAGAGCCATTGAGTTAATCATCGTAGCCAACATTCCCATATAATCCCCATGAGTTCTGTCCATCCCACCTTGTTCAGCTTGAACACCTCTAAAAATATTTCCTCCTCCAATAACAATTGCTACCTCTATTCCGCTGCTTAGTACCTCTTTGATCTGCTCAGCATATTCAGCCAATCGTTGATTATCAATGCCGAATTGTTTAGAACCCATCAAGGACTCTCCGCTAAGTTTTAAAAGTATACGTTTATATTTCATATTAATCTTAAGACAAATGTAATTTCTTTATTTACTTTTTGGGTAAAAAAAAAGCTATCTCTCGATAGCTTTTTTAAATGAACGTTTCTTAACTTAGAGAAAATCTTTTGAATTCTGTAACGGTTAATCCTTTTTCTGAATTCGTAAGGAATTGTTCAACCGTTAATTTATTATCGCTAATGAATTGTTGGCTCAACAATGTGTTTTCTTGAAAGAACTTATTAAGTCTTCCTTGAGCAATTTTATCAGCCATTTCAGCAGGCTTTCCTTCTTGAATTGCAAGTTCTTTTCCTACTTCTAATTCTCTTTCAATTGTCTTGGCGTCAACACCATCTTTCGTAATAGCGATAGGGTCCATTGCAGCTACTTGCATTGCAACTTGACGACCTGCCTCTTTAACTGCTTCTGAGTTTGAATTAAATCCGACTAAAGTAGCCAAACGATTTCCAGGGTGATTATATGCAACAACTCTTTCAGCCTTAACTACTGCGTAGTTTGACAAGTCAAGCTTTTCACCAATTACACCAATTTGCTCAGTAATTTTATCAGCTACAGATAATTTATCGTCATATGCTAAAGCTTTTAACTCATCTACCGAAGCAGGTAATTTATCCAAAGCTAAATCTAATAATGACTGAACCAAACTTACATAACCATCATTTTTTGCAACGAAATCTGTTTCACAGTTAAGAGTTAAAATAACTCCTGTTTTAGAATCAGAAGATGCTTGGGCTAGAATAACGCCCTCTTTTGCTTCGTTGTCACCTCTTTTAGCAGCTATTTTTTGACCTTTTTTTCTTAAGATATCAACTGCCATCTCAAAATCACCATTAGCTTCTACTAATGCGTTTTTGCAGTCCATCATTCCAGCGCCGGTTTGTTGGCGCAATTTATTTACATCTGATGCTGTAATTGACATGTTTTATGTTTATTTAAATTAGACGATTATTCCGCAGATTCCTCGGTTGCATTCTCAACTACAGCTGTAGTTTCGGCAGCTTCTTCTTTATCCGTTGACTTTAAATTTTTACGCTCTTCTAAACCTTCTCTGATTGCATTACAAATTTCGTCAAGAACCAATGCAATTGATTTCGTGGCATCATCATTTGCTGGAATTGGGAAATCAACAAGTTTAGGATTAGAATTTGTATCGACCATTGCAAACGTTGGGATAGCTAATCTTCGAGCTTCAGCTAACGCAATGTGTTCTTTAAGGATATCAACAATGAATATTGCTGCAGGCTGTCGTGTCATGTCGGCGATGGATCCAAATGTTTTTTCCAGTTTCTCACGTTGACGTGTTTTGAATAATTTTTCTCTTTTATTCAAGGTGTCCCAAGAACCATCAGACTTCATTTTGTCAATCAAGGTCATTTTGCGAATTGATTTTCTCGTCGTCTGAAAGTTTGTTAACATTCCACCAGACCAACGCTCAGTGACAAAAGGCATATTAACCTTAGTTACACGCTCTGAAACAATTTCTTTCGCTTGTTTTTTCGTAGCAACGAACAATACTTTCTTCCCTGACTTTGCAATTTGCTTCATCGCTGCGCAAGCTTGGTCAAGGTGAACCATTGTTTTATTCAAATCAATAATATGGATTCCTTTTTTCTCCTCAAAAATATAAGGAGCCATCGCAGGATTCCATTTTCTTTTCAAGTGTCCGAAATGAACACCCGCTTCTAATAATGTTTCAAAAGATAATTTAGACATATTTTTTTTTGTTTACGTTCCTATTTTAATATATTCATCAATGAAGGAGGGTGAGAATACTCAAGGTACTCCAACATTTGGATGCTAAACGACCAGACTAAACGATTAACGTTTAGAGAACTGGAATTTCTTGCGTGCTTTCGGTTGACCAGGTTTCTTACGCTCGACCATTCTCGGGTCACGCGTCATGAGTCCTTCTACTTTCAACATCGGTTTGTAATCAGCTGACACTTCTACCAAGGCTCTTGAAATTCCTAAACGAATCGCTTCTGCTTGTCCATTAATCCCACCACCCGCAACATTGACTTTCACGTCGTATTGTCCTACGGTGCCAGTTAGTTGGAAAGGTTGGTTAATTTTTGCTTGAAGCACATCTACTGGAAAAGCCTCAATCATTTCTTTTTTGTTTACGGAAATATTTCCTTTTCCTTTTGTAAGGTAAACACGAGCAACTGCTGTTTTTCTTCTTCCTAATGCGTTGATTACTTCCATGCTTTTTATTTAAGTGTATTAAGATTTAATACTTCAGGTTGCTGAGCATCATGTTTGTGAGCTGAACCTTTATATACTTTCAAATTGGTATATAATTTTCTTCCCAAAGCATTTTTCGGCAACATCCCTTTAATTGCTTTTTCAATTAATCTCTCTGGATGGTTTTTAAGCATTTCCTCAGCAGAAGTAAAACGTTGACCCCCAGGATAACCCGAAAATCTTACATATTCTTTGTTTTGGAGTTTTGTTCCAGAAAACGCTACTTTTTCTGCATTAATTACAATCACATTATCTCCACAATCGGCATGAGGAGTATAACACGTTTTATACTTTCCACGGATAACTTTAGCAACCTTACTTGCCAAACGTCCAACGGGCTGACCTTCTGCATCAACAACAAACCACTTCTTGTTTGCCGTTTCAGTATTTCCCGATAATGTTCTGTAACTTAATGTATTCACGGTAAATTTTGTTTAAAAAATTATACTTTTCCCTAAAATTAGGGGTGCAAAGATAACTTAATTCTTTTAACTAACAAAAGTAAAATTAAAAAATTAGGTGCTATTTCTTTTTAAATGCATTAATTGCATTTCTCGTAAAAGCACTAAGAACCAATTTGCCACTCATCTCTGCTCTTTCTAGTAGTAATTCCGACCAATGTTCAGTACCTTGCCAAAAAACACGCTTAAGCATATACATCGCCTCTGGATTAGAATTGGAAAGCTGTAAAGCTAGACGGTTTATTTCTTTATCTAGTTCCACTTCTGTTTCAAAAACGTCGGTGTATAAACCCTTCTTTTTTGCCCAATCAGCAGATCTCCATTCTGTTGCATTAATAGCTAATTCACTCATTGCTGATAATCCAATTTTTCTTTCAACAGCAGGACCGACAACGAATGGACCAATTCCTACGGCCAACTCCGAAAGTTTTATGTCAGCTCTTTTGGTAGCTAAACAATAGTCTACGGCTGAGGCGATTCCAACACCTCCCCCAACTGCTCGGCCTTGCACTCGTCCTATAATAAATTTAGGACAAGATCTGCATGCATTTATTACGTGCGCAAACCCCGAGAAAAAAGTTTTGCCTGAATCAAAATCTTCAATTGCAATTAATTCATCAAAACTAGCTCCTGCGCAAAAAGCTTTATCCCCCTCTGAGCGCAATACAATTACTTTTACGTTCTCTTGTACTCCTAAATTTGTTATTGTATCTGCAAGTTTGCGAAGTATTTTTCCTGGCAATGAATTACTCAATGGGTGTCCAAATGTAATGGTACCCACCCCATTCTCAGTTATGTCAACCGAAACATACCCTTGATCTATAGCTGCTGTCATATGCTTTTCAATTTATTTTAAGACAAAACTATCCTCTCCAATCATTACCCCCTCGCAAAATAACCGGACACGGTAGGTGCCTTTCTCAATTGAATCACTGTTCACGTCATAATAAATAGTAACGTCAACTGCTTGGTTATTATAATCCACATCTTTTTTGTCTGAATAGGCAATAGATCCAACATCTGTTGAAACAATATTTGAACTTCGCGATTGTAATACTTGTCCATTTGGTGCCGTAATTGACATGTAAACCGTTTTTCTTCCTGCAATTGCCAAAACATTTTCTTGAAGCGTGAAACTTGACTTAAGCTGGTATACTTTTTTCGCACGATCAGTAGCTTCAGTAGTATTGTTTGTTTTCATACGCAATGCCCCGGAACTGATATTGTAAGCCCTTAGCTTGCTTCCTTTTTTAACCTGCTCCCCTTTCTCCTCTGCCTCTTTTTTATAGGTGTCCCTCTCAATTGATGTCTCGTTTAATCGGGTAGAAGTTTCATCTAAATTCAACTCAAGGCGTTTATTTAAGGTATATAAAGAATCAATTTGACGCACGTAACCCCTCATAATACCTTTCAAGGTTTCGTTCTCCCTTCTCATTTTTGACAATTCTCGCGCTGACATTTTCTTGTTTTTTTCTAATTGATTCATGAGTTCCATTATCTCCGCTTTTTGTGCATTTAAGGAATCAGATTTCGTTGAATCTTTTTTAATCAAGTCATCATATGTTTGGAGCATTGCTTTCAAATCTTTGCGCATATCATCTGACATCTCACCCACATAACCTGACATCATTTGCTCCATATCTTTAATTTCACTTTCCAGTAAAGCATTTTCATTTGCACACTCCTCGTTTAGTGTTCTAACATCGGACCACTTGTATGCCACAAAAGATAAACCACCTAGGAGTAGCATAATCAGAACTAAGTAAATTAACCCACTAGAATTTTTTGTCGTTTCTTCACTCATTTTATTAAATTTTAATCAAAATTACACATTAATAGTCTCTGTATATGCTAAAAATTCTGAAAAGTAACAGCTCTCGCAAAGCGCCAAACACTTTTTTCTCCAACCGCAGTAAAGCGTACATCACTAGAACTTGGATAGGGACCGCCATGTTGCATTGTTGCTAATACGTTGACTCCAGTGGGCACGCCATCAAAAATGACCCTTCCGCAAATTTTGCTAAATATGGAAAGAACTTCTTGCAGCACGATGTCTGATCTTTCACCTAAAATTGTTCCCGTCAATTGCCCATCTAATTTGCTCAGGAGTCTCAATAATTCCTCTCTACTTTCATAGGCAACTAGTATTACACATGGCCCGAATATTTCTGCACAAATTTCTGGATTTAAAATCATAGTACTAGCGGGTAATTCCACAACAATTTTATCACCTTGAATACTGTTCTCACCTAATTCCTGGTACAATAGATTTGCTTCCTTACACATCAATAATTGATTAGTTGCCAGTTGATAACGTTTTTGTATCATGGGATGCAGCATATGGTAGCGAGGCTGCTTCGCGAAAGATGAAATAAGATCCCCTTTGAATCCTTCTCCACTTGTTGAATTCGGATAAAAAATTATTCCTGGCTTTGTACAAAATTGACCTGCATCATTTGATATAGATTTAGCCAATAATTCTGCGTATGACGCCGAGTTTGTTGCAAGTCCTTCAGAAAGTAAAACTACTGGATTTACACTACCCATTTCTGCAAATACAGGAATAGGAATAGGAAGGGCTGCACATGTATTCATTAATAAACGTCCAACGTCTTGAGATCCTGTAAAACC
>JBIJBD010000159.1:0-5127 GCA_044345395.1 Crocinitomicaceae bacterium
ATTTTTCCTGAATGTAACAAGTTATTGGTAACCTTGTGCTCGTGATTGTCTACATAATGAACATAAATATGAGCTGGCAAAGACAAATCTATCAGGCATTTTTCAATCAATTCAGCAACTAGTAAACTTGTACCAATATGGAAAGGATGCGCCTTATAACATACCGAACAACCTGCTGCAAGTGCAGAGATTACATCTCCTCCAATTGCAGAATAAGCTAAAGGGAAATTACTTGCACCGATAACAAGTACTCGCCCTACAGGTTGTATAACTCGAATAAATGAAACCTCAGTACCGTTGATTAATTTACACTCTTTCGTATCGGCTAATTTTCCTCTTTCTAGAAAAGAGGAAAAATGATCTAGTTGTAATACAATACGTTCAAATTCAAGTAGAAATCTAGCTTTTGATAAACCACTTTCTTGACAGTATAATACACTGAGTTCTTGTTTTGACTTTAAAAGAGTTGATTTTATTTTTTGAAATAAACTTATTCTTTGATTAATGGGTATACCAATGCCATAGTTATCATTTTTCAGTTCGTCCTCTCCTAATTTACCTAAAACACATTCCCATGAGTTAGGAAAAAAGATAGTTGGACCGTACTGAAGAGTATTGTGATTAAAGCTTTTAAAGTAATTGTTAGGCGACACTCACAGTGAAATGATATGCTTCCATTATTTGATTTACCAACATTTTTTTACATGCCTCATCCACGAGCTTATTCGCTTCTTCTAATGATGCTGCCTCCACATGTAGACAAATATGTTTTCCAATACGAACACCATCTATAGATGACAATCCGATTGTTTTCATCGAGTTTGTAACTGCTTTGCCTTGGGGATCCAACAAAGCTTCGTGAGGCATTACATCTATTTCCGCTTTAAATTTCATTTTTCTGGGTTAAAATACGTTGTAAAAGTGATAATCCGATATACAAAATTAGTATAAATGGCAATGACCACAAGTCAAAAATGGGTATACTTATTAACGAAAAACCAACAAGTAAAAACCGAAAGATATTTTCTTTAAATTGAATAGATTTAAATTTTAACGCAATCAAGGGAATCGGAACCATCATCAATGCCGCAAAAACAATTACGATCACCGCCAATGAGTAACAATCAAATAAAAAATAGACTCCTTTAGGCAACTCGGATAAAACATCGAAATTCATAGAAAAATACAAAGGAAAAAACATAAAAAATAGTGTGCTCATCGGTGTAGGAACACCAATAAACGAGTCTTTTTGATTAACATCAATATTGAATTTTGCTAAACGCAACATTGAAAACAAGGGGATAAAAAGAGCTATGAAGGGCAAGAATTTTATAGATGCGTTGAAAGGATTATTTTGGGAAGTTGGCATACATGGATTTTTCATTTCAAATCCATCTTTTATCTGGTAAAAAAAAGCATCCGACCATTCTTGGATTTTAAGTTGTGTAAATTGATTAGCCGATACAGCGCAACCTCGATTGGTAGATGCTAAATGATTCCAAGCGTCAATATCAATTCCAATTATAATCATTACAAACATCAAAGCCCCCGGAGCCACACCAAAAGACACCATATCTGCCAACGAATCTAATTGCTTTCCAAACTCACCATTCACTCCTAAAATCCGTGCAAACATGCCATCGAAAAAATCGCACATCATGGCAAGCAAAAGTGCATAACACGCCCAGTCTAACACCCCGTTAAAAGCACAAGTAATACTAAATACACCGAGTAACAAATTACATACAGTCAGTAGATTAGCAAAATTGTAAATTGGATGACGTAAAATATTCATGCTAGCACTCAATTTTCGGAATTATGATGTAATTTTACAATGACTTGACAAAGAACACAATTTTTTATGAATTGGCGTGTTTATGTGGTAAATCTTTTTATGAAACTAAGGTATTCTTTTGTTTTCATGAGTGCGTGTTTTATGGGCAAACTTTCTGCGCAGGAGACCATAGCACCAAAGTATTCAAATGAGTTTCTATCAATAGGAGTAGGTGCTGATGCCTTAGGGATGGGAAATGCATTTGTTGCAAACTCGTGGGGAGCAACATCAGGTTATTGGAATCCGGCAGGATTACTCGGTGTAAATAAATGGCTAGAAGTGAGCTTTATGCATTCAGAGTATTTCGCAGGTATTGCCAAGTATGATCAATTGAGTTTAGCACATACAATCGATGAAAAAAGTGCGATGGGATTCACCGCAATACGTTTTGGCGTTGATGACATACCCAATACAACTCAGTTAATTGACAATAACGGCGTTATTAACTATGATAACATTACCTCTTTTAGTGCAGGGGATTATGCGTTTTTAGGTTCATACGCAAGAAAAATCGGTAAGGCAGTTTCATTTGGAGGGACGGCAAAAGTAATTTACCGAAACGTTGGAGATTTCGCAAGGTCATGGGGTTTTGGTCTGGATGCAGGAATGAAATATCAGTTGGGTAAACATTGGACAGCTGCTGCTATGCTACGTGATGTTACTTCCACTTTTAATGCTTGGTCATTTACCATAGATGAAGAAACTACCGATGTATTTTTATCTACAGGAAATGTCCTGCCACAAAATGGCTTAGAACTAACCTTGCCAAAACTCATTTTAGGTTTTGGAGGGAAAGTACCCTTCGGCAATTCTGGATTCAACCTAGGTGGTGAAATAGACGTAGATGTGACTACTGATGGCCGAAGAAATGTATTAATAAGTGCATCTCCTTTTTCAATCGATCCGCACGCAGGTATTCAAATTGGATATAATGAATTAGTTAAAGTGCGCGCTGGAATTAGTAATATCCAACGAGTTACCTCACTTGATAATAAACAATCATTAAATGTTCAGCCTTCGATTGGACTTGGTCTGGCCGTTAAAGGATTTTATTTAGATTATGCATTCACTGATATTGGGGATGCTTCAGTGGCCCTATACTCTCATGTAATATCGTTGAGATTAAAACTTGAAAAACCCAAGAATGCGGTAAAATGATGCGCTACCTATTGGTCATATGTTTTCTATCCGGTTTGCATGCTTTTGCTCAGCAATATGGAAACGAATGGATCAATTATAACCAACGCTATTTCTCTTTCAATATTACGCAATCAGGATTACATAAAATTGATTATGCTGCTTTGACCAGTGCAGGTATACCTGTATCAGAATTTAGCTCAGCAAACATTCAAATTTTCGGCAAAGAAAAAGAAATTCCCGTATTGATTGAAGATGGTGGTGATAATCAATTAAACCAGGGTGATTACCTTTTGTTTTATGCTGAACGTAACGACTCATGGCTTGATTCCATATTGTTCGAAAATGCCAATTGGATTGGTAATCCTAAATATTCCATGTACAATGATACCATTCAGTATTTTTTCACTTGGAATAACTCATCCACCAATAGTCGAATTCTAAAAGAAACTGACGTAAATTTTTCAACTTATTCAGCCGTTCCGTATGTTAGGTTTGAAAAATCGGCGTGGTTTAATGAGAAATATAACGAGGGGGAAAAAACATCTGATGCCTCGAGTTCTTTTTTCGTTCAAGGAGAGGGATGGGGAAAGAATCCTGTAAATGGCGCATCAGCAGGTTACACTTGGGATTTCAGTACCTTAAGTTTTGATAATATTTACCAACAGCCCGATGCTCCACCCGTTAATTACCGATCTGTCGTTGTAGGAAATTCCAATGCAACTTACACCAATGGTTTGGGTAATCACCATACAAGGCACACAATTGGGTCTTCAAATTTTGAATTGTTCGATTCAGTATTTGTTGGTTATAAAAGTGTCTATGCCAACATTAATTTCTCGGCAAGTATTTTACCTGCCACCGGAAATTCAAATTACAAGGTATCAATTATTAATGACTTAGGGGTGGTAACTGATTTTCAATCCATAAATTATTACTCGTTTATATATCCAAGAAGCACATCTTTTTCAAATCTATCAAAGCTAAATTTTTGGATAGAAAATTCTCAAAGTTCCTTGAAATCGAGAGTGAGCATATCCAATGTTTCTATGCCAAATCCGGTTATGATAACACTTGGGGACTCCCCGAGATTTATTCCACTCGTTCTGTCCAACGGTCAATTACAAGGGTTAATACCTAACGTCACAGTTGGTTCGAGCCAAGAAGTTGTACTCCAAGATATATCAACTATTGTAACTATTTCCTCACTCAAAATCATCAACGAATCGGGTTACTTTACAAACTTCCCTACAAGCGTAAATCCTGAGAATGCTTTAATTTTTATTTATCCAAAAAAATTAAGTACCAAAACTATCGAATATGCGACTTATCGAAGTTCGTCCGCAGGCGGAAATTACAATGTTGTTTTGGCTACTGTTGAGGAATTATATCAACAATTTGGTGGGGGAATTCCAAAGCATATTGCTGCCGTTCGTCGTTTTTCGCATATGATATTCGACATGGCTTCAGATAAGCCCAAAGGACTATTTTTAGTCGGAAAAGGAATTCGCGAAGCTAACATCACATCTGCGACAAATATTGGTCCGGGTTCGAGAACGAATGCTAGTGCCTATCAAAATAACTTGGTTCCTTCATTTGGTCAGCCTTCTTGCGATCAATGCATCACCTCTAATCTTCCCGGAACCAATAAATTCCGGCCACTTATCCCAACTGGGAGGATTTCTGTGCAGACAAACGAGGAGCTAGGGATATACTTAAGTAAGGTAATTGAATACGAAAATCAACAAAATCAAAATTCAGTCTATACTACTCCAACTAAAGATTGGCAAAAACACATATTACATTTTGCCGGTGGAGGAAATGTAAATGAACAACAACTTTTTCAGAACTACCTGAACAATATGGGAAATATTGCTGAAGGAGAATTTTTTGCAGGAAATGTAAGCTTAGTCGCTAAGGACTCTGAGGATCCAATCTCACCTTCAGAACTCGAAGCGATTAAAAATAGAATTTCAGATGGTGTAAGCATCATGAATTTCTTTGGTCACTTTACGACTTCAGAAAGTGGATTCGACGTAAATATTGACGAACCTCAAAATTGGGATAATCAAGGAAAATACCCCATACTGATAGCAAACTCGTGCTACAACGGAAATATATTTCATAATTCCACTTCGAATTCTCAAACTTTTACC
>JBIJBD010000082.1:0-11128 GCA_044345395.1 Crocinitomicaceae bacterium
GTTTCACTTCTTCTCTAAATGCGTACTCCACTGAATTTTATAAACAGTTTTCTCGATACAATTATGGAGGCACTATCGCCGAGCATATTCAACATGCCATTGATTCAGTCCTTCCTAATTCATCTTCCCTGCTTACAGAAGCGACTTTTTGTCAAATGACATTAAATGGCGATCCAATGCTGAAGGTTAATTATCACAACAAACCTGAAATCGAATTAACAGAATCAAGGGTTTCTTTTGGTCCAAGTGCCATATCCTTAGCCACTGATTCTATTGAAATAAATGTTACGTTAAGAAATCTTGGAAAAAGCATAATTGACACTTTTAATATCCAAATAATTCGTGATTTTCCTGGAAGTACGGTGGATTCTATTTATTTATTTCCTATTGCAGGATTAGATTACGAAAAGAATTTAACTTTTAAAGTTGCCTTTCAGCCAACCATCGGCATTGGATTAAATAAGTTTCAAGTTTCAGTTGATATACCTTCTATCGTTGGAGAGCAATACGATGAAATAACCAACAATCAGGTTATTAAGACATTTTTCATTGATATCGATGGAATAGAGCCTATTTTACCCGTTCATTTTGGCGTGGTACCCAAAAACAAAGTAACATTGTCAGCATCAACAATTAATCCTCTCGCTCCTTTTAATACGTATCGGTTTGAAATTGACACTACACATTTATTCAATTCTGGGTTTAAAAAATATGCCTTGGTAAGTGGAAATGGTGGATTGAAACAAGTGGAATATAACGAATGGACAAACACTGCTGGTCAATCCGACTCGTTGATTTTAACAGATAGTACTGTTTATTATTGGCGAGTTTCAGTGGCAAGTAATCCTACTCAATGGAAGAATAGATCTTTTCAATATATTCCGTCAAAAGAAGGTTGGGGACAAGCAGATAATCATCAATTTACGGAGAATAATTTCTTAGGCGTCACATTAAATGAAACAACAGGTATCCGCCAATTTCAACCTATTTCAGCTCAAATAACTTGTTTAACAAATGCATCTTATTCGGCACCTGGACATTTTTACAATGAATGGACCTTAAATGGTGTACAACAGGAATATAACGTATGTAATTTCATTCCTAAATTTCATGTTGGAATTATTGACCGCTCCACGCTAACTGCGCGAAAGACTAGGTTTATTCATTCGAATGGTACCGTTTCAAACCCTAACAATAACTATGGAAATGCCAATGACAATGGAGCATGTGAGCCAAGACCAATGGGATTCTTCACCTTCCATCAAAACAATCCTGTGCAAATTGACTCGATGATATCATTGATTCAAAACAAAACACAAAATGGAGATTACATCCTCATTTATTCTCCACTAACAACACGTTACGATTGGTGGAATTTATATGGGCCCGAATTGTTTCCTTTATTCCAAAGTATGGGCTCTGACAGTATTTACACAGGAGCTAGTAGGCCCAATAGACCCTTTATTTTTCTGACCAGAAAAGGTGATCCAAGTTTTGCCATTGAAATATTTTCTCAAAACAACGAAGATATCTTTCTGGACACCATTATTACGGGTCTTGAGTTGGTTGGAAATGAAACAAGTCCTTTGATTGGTCCAGCGGCAGAATGGAAAAGCTTCCATTGGAATCACTCTCCTCTTGAGTTGAATTCATCAGATAGCACGCGTATTAAAATTGATGCCTATACAGTTTTTGGTTCTTATCAATTTTCAATTGATACCTTAATTCCATCTGGAGATTCAATTCTAAATTTAGGCAATCAAATTGATGCTACTATTTCGCCCTACATTAAACTGAAAGCTGTATACAAGGATGAGGGTACACAAACTCCAACACACTTAAAAAATTGGCATGTGTTGTATTCACCGCTTCCTGAAGCTGCCATAGATGGTGTAAATTTAGAATACGGCGTTCAGTCAAATGATACGCTACAGGAAGGTCAGAAAGGAAAATTTAGTATTGGAGTAAAAAATATAAGCGCCACATCAATGGACTCCCTATTGGTTAATTATTATATTCTTGACGCAAATCAACAAAAACATTATTTAAGTTATCCGAGGCAGGATTCTTTACGCGTAAATGGAATATTGTTAGACACCATCGAATTCGACACAAAAAATATTACTGGACTAAATTACTTATGCATGGAGGTGAATCCCTATATCGATGGCTCGCAAACAATTTTTGATCAACCTGAACTCACGCATATTAATAATGTGTTGCAATTACCTTTTATTGTAAAGGCTGAAGAAATAAATCCCATTTTGGATGTTACCTTCGACGGTCGTAGAATTATGAACGAGGATATAGTCTCTCCGACAAGTGAAATATTAATCACACTTAAAGACGAAAATCCTTTTCTACTTATGAACGAGGATGCGGATACTTCTCGATTTGGCATTTATTTGAAATTTCCTGACGGAAATCAAGTTAGAATTCCATTTGTGGACGGGCAAGGCAATACAATCATGCATTGGACGCCTGCAACAAATCAACACAAGAAATTTAAAATCGTGTTTCCAACTCAGCTAACTCAAAATGGTTTGTACGAATTATTAGTGCAAGGAACCGATAAAAGTGGAAATCTCTCCGGAGACTTGGAGTATCGCATTACGTTTAAGATAGTCTTAGAATCGAGCATCACCCAATTACTCAATTATCCTAATCCTTTCTCTACTTCCACAAAATTTGTTTTTACGTTGACGGGATCAGAGATACCTGATGATTTTCAAATTCAAATTTTTACAGTAACCGGAAAGGTAATTCGTGAAATCGACGAAGCGGAACTTGGACAACTATTTATTGGCAAAAATGTTACTTCTTTTGCTTGGGACGGACGAGATCAATTCGGTGATTTAGTTGCTAATGGCGTGTACTTATATCGAGTTAAGGCACAAATAGGTGGTAAAGACATCAAACAGCTTGAATCTTCTGCAGACGAGTTTTTCAAAAATGGTTTCGGAAAAATGTATTTGATCAGGTAAGTACTAGATTTAATCACTCTTACACGCTGACACTACCTTTTCTATGGAATAAATATAGAAAGGTCAACGGAAAAATCAAGGAAACAGTAAAATAGACCGGAAATATACCTTGAAAAGTATAATGATAGATTAACCAAGTATATGAAAGGGAGAAAATACCACTAATTACTATTAACACGCTCAATTTCGGATATTCGTATGTTTTTACTAGCATTAATACAGGAATGAATATCAATGGAAAGAACATAAATAAAACCCGATCTACTAAAAAGGCCGGATGGATGAATGGAATGATTACTACACATACCACAAATGATACAATTGTTACCCGAAACCAATGCTGGGAAATTCGTTCCTTATTTTGAAAAAAAACTGGCACAAGTAAAAACCACCAAACACCTTCGAAAGCTCTCCATACCTGAAAAACTTGACTTATGTCTTGAATTTCAAAAACACCTCCCCAATTTCTTATTTCGCGTTGCCTACTGAGCAAACCCTCAAAATTCAAAGATTGTAAAAGCAACTGTGTGCTAATATAAATAACCGAGAAAAGCATAACAAATTTCAACACGTTAATTATTCTATTTGGAGTTTTGAATATCTCAGAAATCAAAATGAAAATCACCCCAACAAAAACACTTTCTTTCACTAATAATCCTATAAAAGTTATAAGGGCTATTTTCATCCACTGAGTTGATTTTTTTGACGTTAAGTACGTGTTAATCAACCATAACATAAAGCACCATCCGGGAAAATCAGCAAGAATTCCAAATGAAAAAACTGCAACAGGCTGACTTAATACAAGCATGAGAACACCCAATTTTTGGATGTTTTCTGAAAAATTTAAATTTCGTAAAATCTCCTTCCACAAGAAAAGTAATAGTACAAAGCAAATTCCACTTTGTGTCAGAAAACCGTATTTCGGTGTTATTCCAAAGACATACTCAAAAAATCCGGGTAATAGCAATACCAATGGTTTTGACATTCTACCTTGCAGATCAGCTCCTCCCTCCAAACCAAATAACAAGCGTGCCCCGGCTTCATAACTTGCTGAATCGTATTGATTCCAACGTAAAAAATCAAAGGCCAAATAGTACGCTATACCTGAAATAATAGCAACTAAAATAGTCCAGCGATTGCTATTGGAAAAATAGAGTTTAAAAGAATTTACAACTGAAGATAGCGGTGTCATCCACAAAATTTAAATTACCACGCCACTCGTCAAGTTTTGAAAGTATAATATTGTTCATGTCTTCCATTGCAAGAGGTGAGTATGATTGAACATTTTTAATTAAGCGGTCTAAACCAAAGTGTTCTCCCCGTTCATTTTCCAATTCAACCACACCGTCTGTGTATAGCAAAAACGTAGTGTTTGGTTGTAATTCAACCCGTCCAACATGCACATAGGGTAATTCATCCAACATCCCTAATCCAATACAACCCTCTTTGAGAAGTGTAGCCTTTTTGCCGTGCCAAAGTATGGGGTGATTATGCCCTGCATTTACATATTTCATTCTCCGAGAATGTGCGTTGTAATGAGCCAAGAAAAATGTGATGAATTTTTCTCCATTCGTACTTTTTATCACTTTTTTATTGAGCTCTTCCATGAGAAATGGCAACTCAAAACGCTGATACTTAAATAAAGTTCTTATCGTTGCTTGAAAATTTGCCATTAATAAGGCGGCAGTGATACCTTTTCCTGAAACATCCGCAATACAGATGATATACTCTTCATCACCTAAAGGAATAAAATCATAGTAGTCCCCTCCTATTGCATGACGTGGAATATATTTGGCGCTGACATCCATTTTTCTATTTGAAGGCAGATCTGATGGGAACAATAATTTTTGCATTTCAGAGGCTACTTCCAATTCTTTAGAAATACGTTCTTTAATAATGCTTTGTTTGACTAATCGTTTGTTTTCAATAGCTACTGTAATGATATTGGTGAGGGTTTGTGTAAAGTGAAAGTGACTAGTTTCTAATTGAGCGCTTGATACATTTGAAGAAATTAATAAATAAGCAAGTGGTTTTTCTAGATGAAAAACGGGAATTACGGCTTGAAATTCTTGTAATAAAGGATAATTTGAACTCTCCACTAAGGTCACCTCTTTAATCTTATTGAGGTGAACATAGATTTGGTTTATATCTAATTTCCCCCTGAATCCAACCTTAACGATACAATCCCAATTATCGTTCGTATGTAGTAAGACAAACTTTCTAAATCCAAGCTGCTCCTTGAGAATAAACGCATAGATTTTCAATAATTTATCTGTGGGGTAATTCAAGTTGATCGCATTCGTTATTTCTAACAATGAATTGAGCTTATGGTCTTTGAGCTCCAACTGATAATGCACATCTTTTTTCTTGGAAATAATCATTTGTCTCCTTTAATGAATTGTGGCAACATACGAAGAGCTGCTAATTCCTTGAATTTCTCTTTTACCTCCCCACAAGGGCTTCCAAAATATGTTTTGCCGGTCTCTAAATCTTTGGAGATTCCTGATTGGGCTAAAACCGTTACTCCATCTCCAACGTGAACTCCACTCGCGCATCCGACTTGTCCCCAAAAAATCACATTGTTTGCTATTTTAACACATCCGGCTATACCAACACCTGCGGCGAATAAGCAATCCTCTCCTATCTGCGTGTCGTGGCCAATTTGTACTTGGTTATCAATTTTAGTCCCCTTACCTATTCTAGTGATTCCAGTGACACCTGCATCTATAGAACATAAAGCACCTATTTCAACTCCTGATTCAATTAGAACTCCGCCACATGTATGCATTCTGTCGTAACCTTCAGGCTTTTTCTTAAAATAAAATGCATAATGACCAATTACCGTGTTCGCACCAATAATCACCTCATCTTCTAAGGTTACGTTGTCCATTATAACTACGCCGGGATATAAAACAACTTTTTTTCCAATACGAACATTGTTTCCAATGCGAACATTCGGGTAAATACTTGCACTTTCGTCAATCGATTGTTTCATTGGATCATTCGGGCTTCCACTTGACATAAAATGGCGTGTAATTCGATTGAATGTATCAAATGGTTTATCATTAATTATTAGTGCTTTGCCCTCCGGAAACTCGACTTCTTTGTCAATAATGATTGTTGTTGCAGCAGATTGAAGTGCTTTTTGGTAATATTTGGGATGGTCCACAAAGACAATATCACCGCTTTCAACCATGTGAATTTCATTTATTCCACATAGCACATGATTTGGATCACCAACATATTCCAAATGAAATATTGAGCAAAAGGATTCTAACGAATATGGCTTTTCAAATTTCATGACATTCCTTAGTCGTGAAATTACGCTGAGGAAAAGCATAAAAATCTCATGGAGGTAATAGTTTTCCCCCATGAAATGTTTAAATTTATAAAAATTAGAAATCTAAATGCACTTTCTCTTGTATTTTGAAAAGAAATCACTAAATTTGCAATCCATTTTTGAAACAGAAATAACATGAGAAAAGATATTCATCCAGAAGATTACAGATTAGTTGTATTCAAAGATATGTCTAACGATTATTCATTTGTTTGCCCTTCATGTGCCGCGACAAAAGAAACGATAACCTGGGAAGACGGAAATGAATATCCTTTGGTTAAATTAGACATTTCTCACAAATCACACCCATTCTTTACTGGAATTGCGCAGTTTGTTGATACTGCCGGTAGAATTGATAAATTCAAAAACCGTTACGGTCGTCATTTGAACAAATAATAAGAATTTGAAACTAGAAAGGGTTGTCTATTGGCAACCCTTTTTTTTTGACATGATGTTTTTAAAGATTTTCAATATCTAAATTTTCTAAGTCACAAATGCTAAAGAAATCTAATCTTACTTTTCACTCAAAGTAATACGAAAAACTTTCCTTTTCCAACCGTTCAATCATCTCCAAGCGCCCACGATGAACAGCTAAAAATACCAAGGAATTATCCATTGCCAATTCTAAATCATGCGTTGATAGCATAATACATTTATTTTTTTTCTCGGCAATTTCGACCAACTTTTCCATCATCCGTTTCTTGTTTTTATAATCCAAGAAGGCCGTTGGTTCGTCAAGAAGCAATACAGGGGTATCTTGTGCTAGCGCTCTGGCAACGGCTGCTAACTGACGCTCACCATCAGAAATTCGATCGGTAAATTTGTCCGCTAACGGCAAAAGTGCCAACTCTTCTAGAAGCTGTTCAACGTGTTCCGCTTCTTCTTTTGGTAGCTGACCTAGGATAGAGCTGCTGCCAAATTTCCCCAAGGCAATGTATTCACGCACTTTTAAGTATTCAATTCCATCAAATTTACTCGCTACAAAAGCCACATGTTTCGCCAAAACCGACCGACGTAAGGAATGAATATCTATGCCGTCAATCTTCATATTCCCGGACATCAAAGGAACATGCCCTAAAAGTGAATTCAATAATGTTGATTTTCCCCCTCCATTCCGGCCGATAATCGCATAAACTTTACCTTTTCCCAAGACAAGGTCTTCAATTTCAATTAACGGTCGCTGGTGACCAACTATGGCATGGGTTATTTCAATCATCTGAGGCGGCGCATTAAAATGAGTAAAACAAATGGAGCACCGATTAAGGAGGTAAATGCGTTTAATGGAATCGGTAATACAGGCGACCAATGTATAATTAAAGCGTCGCAAATAAGCACAAACAATGCACCAAACAAAAGATTCATTCCTATTAACAGGTGGTGTTGCTGCGTTTTAAAAACCAAACGTGTGAAATTCGGAACTGCCATCCCGACAAAAGCAATGGGACCACAAAATGCCGTCGTTACTCCTGCTAAAATTGCCACTGCTATCAAAATGATAATCCTCGTTTTAACAATGTTAACACCCAATAAACGCGCAGGTTTTTCACCTAAAACTAAAACATTAAGGAATTTGCCCATAACAAATGCCAATAGAATACCCACACTCACTGTTCCTGCGAAAATAGAAAGTTCTTCAAAACTAACTTGTTGCAGCGTTCCCATTGACCACATTGTGAATGCTTTCAAGGCTTCTGCCCCACTCAGTTGTTGTAAAATTGATACAATAGCCGAGGTAAAACTTCCAAACATCATTCCTGCCAACAAAAGAGAAATTTGATTGCGCAAATATCCAGAGAGTACAATCATAAAAATACACGAAACAAAGGCTCCAAGCAGTGCAGCACCCACAATTCCAATTTGAGCACCACCAATGGACATTCCAGACATCAAAAGAAGTCCCACGAATAAGCTAGCACCAGAATTAATACCTAATATGTATGGACCTGCCAAAGGGTTGTTGAATAAGGTTTGCATCAACATTCCACTTAAAGCGAGAGAGGATCCGGCTAAAATAGCTGTTAGGGTTCTGCTTAGTCTGAATTCGCGAAATAATACATGATCAATAACATTCGGGTCATAATCCAAAATTGCATCCTTCATCACCTCAAAAGAAACAGCTGTTTCTCCGGAAAGCGCATGCAAACAGACAGCTCCTACAAATGCCAAAACACCAATAATCAACCAACCAACTTGCTTTGATACGCTCATTTTACTTCTTTGTAAAAATACAAGTTCTCCAAATCTTTTTGTGTAAAAATCCTACGATAATCCTCAAGAATTAGGTGCGGCTGAACGGCGTTCATTTCCCAAAACTTATTGGCGTCATGCGAATAACAATAAATTTTGCCTGTGGTGAATGCATTAATAAATTTAGCCTTCGGGTTGGTGCGAATAAGACTTTCTTTTGTCGAGAATCCGGGATTGAGCCAAAAGGTGGTGTTCTCCGAATCCTTCACCACTTTCTCTAGGGCTAAGGATAAACTTCCAATACCCTTTGTTTGCGCATAGACATAACTTCCTCCGGCATCTGCAATTAATTTGGCATGGTAACTTTCTCCTGCCGGTGTATCCCAAAAATCTCCGAATACATTTCCGGAAATAATGTGCTCATTGCCCTTAGTTGATTTTTTACTTGTTTCCAAATAAGCTGTTTCAATGGCCTTAAATTTTTCTTTGGCGAGGTCTTTTTTTCCTGTTAAATACCCAAACAACAATAACCATTCTGCTTTTCCAAGGGGATGAGTTTCACTCCAATCGAAATTAGAAATACACGTAATTCCTATTTCTTTTAATTTTTTTTCATTAGGAAAAGGCCCAGAATAGGCACTGTGAATGATAACTTTCGCGCCACTTTTTACAATTTTTTCGGCATTCGGAGACCCTTCATTTCCAAAAGAAGTGATACTTCCGGCATCAAAAGCATTGCGAATAATCTCGTTGTGCACGTATTTTACATCTTGGACAGCAACAATCCTATTCAGGCTGTTTAATTCTGCTAACATGCCAATATGGGTGGAAGAAAAAGTAGCCAAAGCTGCACCCGGATTAATTCCGCCATCTCCAATTTTTATGGTTTGAAGCAATTCATTAGTTGAAGGACTTAAGATGTCAATTTGCGTATATTCGGGAAATTCCGCTATTCTCAGCCATTTACTGTAACGGCAAATGTTGTCTTTGTTTTCAATTGGTGTCAGTTTCTGTTGCTCCGAGCACGCGGAAAGGAGAAACAACCACATTAAACAAAAAAACCAAAACCTCATCAATATTGCTCTGAAGTATTCGGGAAATCCCCTGAACGTACATCTTGAATATATTGTTGGAAAGACTGCATCATCTGATCGTAAAGATTATTGTATTTCCTCAAAAAACGCGGACTGAAATCATTATTGATACCTAACATATCGTGAACAACAAGTACTTGTCCATCTACACCATTTCCTGCTCCTATCCCAATTATTGGGATTTTTACTTCATTTGCCACTCTAGTTGCCAATTGTGCTGGGATTTTCTCCAAAACAATGGCAAAACATCCTGCATTTTCGAGCGCTTTGGCATCTTCTAACAAACGATTTGCTTCTTCTTCCTCTCTGGCCCGTACGACATACGTACCAAATTTATAAATCGATTGTGGCGTTAATCCCAAATGCCCCATTACAGGAATTCCTGCTGTAAGAATACGCTTAATGGATTCCAAAATCTCTTGTCCACCTTCCATTTTTACTGCATGCCCACCCGATTCTTTCATAATTCGAATGGCACTCGATAAGGCTTCTTTAGAATTTCCTTGATAAGAACCGAACGGCATATCTACCACAACCAGTGCGCGATCGACAGCCCTCACCACGGAGGAAGCGTGATATATCATTTGATCGAGTGTTATAGGCAACGTGGTTTCGTGGCCTGCCATTACGTTGGATGCAGAATCGCCTACCAAAATAACGTCGACACCCGCAGCATCAATTATTTTAGCCATTGAAAAATCATAACCAGTGAGCATAGAGATTTTTTCACCTGCTAGTTTCATTTCGTGAAGCGTATGCGTCGTGACTTTTTTTACTTGCTTGTGTATCGACATAATTTAATGAATTAATAAGCTCTGAGATAAGCACATACATTACGGTCAATGCGCTGTTCAATGTTCTCAACATCACTTTTCTCAAAGGCATTACCAGTTATTTTCTCATACAGTTCAATGTAGCGTTCCGTAATCGTTTGTACAAAATCATCTGGCATAAAAGGCATTCGATGACCCTCTTTTCCTTGAAAACCGTTTTCCATTAACCATTGTCGAACAAACTCCTTCGATAATTGCTTTTGAGGTTCTCCATTTTGTTGTCGTTCTGAGTAACCATCTGCATAAAAATAACGTGAAGAATCCGGTGTGTGAATTTCATCAATAAGAATAACTTCTCCGTCCCTTAATCCAAATTCGTATTTTGTATCGACTAAAATCAACCCACGTGCTGCAGCCATTTCTGTTCCTCGTTTAAACAGCGCTCTGGTATATTTTTCCATTTGCAAATAAATGTGCTCCGGAACAATTCCCTTTGCCAAAATGTCTTCACGAGAAATATCCTCGTCGTGGCCTTCATCCGCTTTTGTTGCAGGTGTGATAATTGGCGATGGGAATTTATCATTCTCCTTCATTCCCTCCGGCAAAGAGACACCACAAAGCACTCTCTTTCCTGCTCGGTACTCGCGTGCTGCATGCCCCGCCAAATAACCACGTATGACCATTTCCAAGCGAATGGGTTCACATGCTAAACCAACAGCCACTGAAGGATCCGGCGTGGCTTGTAACCAATTT
>JBIJBD010000114.1:0-7912 GCA_044345395.1 Crocinitomicaceae bacterium
GCATTGATACATGCAAGTTTTAATTCTAAAGGAGCACGTTGTGAGGCGATATATCGAACCAGTTTTCGATTAATTTTTCCGTTCTGCTTTAAGGCATAATTCACTATTTTTTCTTGTTTGTAGGCTTCAGCGAAATTTGTTGAAGTAAGTGGAGAGTCAGCCAAAACAAGCCAACTGAATAGTACGAAAAACGAGACGATAATTCCCTTCATAGTCTTAAAATTAATACATTGCCATTGCTAAAGATACGCCAATAATTATACTCAACAACTTGAGCAAATTGAATTTATGATTTTCTGTGGTTTCAAAAATTATCGTCGTAGAAATATGAAGAAACATTCCTACTACAATAGCTAATACCATGTGTACATCGATACCAATTTGTTCGGGAGAAATACTTAAACCCAATAATACACCAAAAGGGGTCATGATTCCAAACATCAGAAGCACCAACCAATTGATGAGTGTCTTCATTCCCGTATTAATCAAAAGCGTCATTAGGGCAACAGCAACGGGTATTTGATGAAAAATTATTCCCCAAAACAATGTTTCGTGTTGGTGATGACCGTCTGATTCAATTCCCGCGAAATGATTGCCAAGAGGAATCCCTTCAATCACTGAATGAATGGATAATGATAAAAACAACAACCAAGGCAATTGTTGTTTGCCATGTACATGAACGTGCCCGTGTTCAATACCACCTGAAAAGTATTCTAAAATTAATTGTATTAAAAAACCATACAAAATGTATATTCCCATGCTGTTATCACCATCGTGGTATAAATCCGGCAATAAATGCTGAAAAATAATTGCTAGTAAAAATCCACCACTGAATGCAAGTAGAAGTTTGATCCATTGATTTTTATTCGTAGCGCTCAAATACGTGACAAGCCCCCCCCCTAATACAACGGATGCCATTAAACCAAACAATACCCCACTCAATTCCATTTATTTTTTTTGTGCTATAATAATTAACCTATCGGAATTTTCTTCTTTAAATGAATTCAATTGATAGTCACCAAAAATATTGGTTATGGTAAAATCAATTTTTAAAAGTTCCTCAAAATCTACTAAAAAAAGCGATTGTACGCGTTCCATAAAAGTATGTGTGAAATCACCATCTTTTACGTCAATATATTTGTAAATATGCTTACCATCCCAATTTCTGCGAATTGAAAAGTGAATTCCGTCAATGATTTTTTCTTCAGATTTTACTAATTCATTTATTGCTTTACGCGCATTCATAAAATCGATTACCAATAAACCGTTCGTGGTTAACATCTTACAAACGGACTTGATAACTCGTGTATTTTCTGTGGCACTATCAAAATATCCAAAACTGGTGAACAAATTAAATACAGCATCAAACGTTTTATTCGGAATAAGCTCCCTCATATCGTGAACTGAAAAGAGTAAATTAGTGGTGGCATATTGCTTAGCAGCCGAAATGCTATTTTTAGATAAATCCACACCTAAAACATCTAACCCTGCCTGATGCAACATTACTGAATGTCTCCCTTTTCCACAAGCCAAATCAAGTACCCGAGAACCTTTGCCGAGATTAAGTTTTTTTGTTAAATGATCTATGAAAATAGCCGCCTCGCTGTCGTTTCTATGCTTGTACAACACGTGATAATAAGAGGTGTCGAACCATGTAGAAAACCATTCCTTCTCTGCCATTAGGCAAATGTAAGTAAAAGCAACTTAATTGCAATAACCCACATCAAGAGTTTATTTGGCTTATTTTTCATATATTCGGAAGGTGAAATCAATAGGATTAACAGGAGGAATAGGATCAGGTAAAAGCTATGTTGCTCAAATCATCGAACATATGGGCTTTCCTGTTTACTATGCAGACATTGAGGCCAAAAAATTGATGAACACGCATCCTTTGATTGAGTGTTCTTTAGTTTCATGGTTCGGTCCGGATATATATGAAAATGGAGAATTGAATCGGGAGAAAATGGCGGCTGAGATTTTTAATGATGAAAGCATTCGCTCACGAGTAAATCAGCTTGTCCACCCGTTGGTTAGAGAAGCTTTTGTCAATTGGTCATCCAATCAAGAGAATTCACTTTTATTTAATGAGGCAGCCATATTATATGAGACAGGGGCATACAAAAAATTTGACGAAATGATTCTGGTTACAGCGCCTTTGGAACTACGAATTTCACGCGTCATGCAACGTGATGGTATACCTAAAGAACTTGTTATAGATCGAATAGAGGCGCAGTGGAGTGATGATAAAAAAATGAGTTTTGGTCCATACGAAATAATAAATGACAACCGATTGCCCTTACTTAGTCAAATTGAAGAAGTTATTTCAGAAATCTTAAAGGCTTAATTTTTTGCGTAGTTGCAGGATTGTCGAACCTATCAATACGCCAAGACTGTTTGCTATGCAATCTAAAAAGGAGGGGACTCTACCGGGAACCAAACCTTGTAACAATTCCAAAAGAACCCCATAACAAATAAAAGCTACAATACCCAGTATGGCATGGTACTTTTTATGGCGCCAATAACCATAAGTTAATATAAGCACGAAATAGGCAAGAAAATGTGAGAATTTATCTGAACTCCCCAGTTCTATATGTTTTGGAGGGAGTAAACTCATTAGTGAAATAACGCAAAATACGGCGAAAAATAATGTGAATTTAAGGTAATTAGTCCATTTCATAACCCGATGTTTTTCCTTTTTTTTCGGCTGGAATTCCCGATTTCATCCAAATGGGCATAGGAGCATTTTTGAGGTAGTGATCAAAAAATTGACGCATTCGGATACTTAGATCTATTTTATTGGCCATACGGGTTAGGTTATGATCTTCACTGTTGTAATTCAACAGCCAACAAGGCTTTTGCAGTCTGCGCATACCATTATATAATTCAATTCCTTGGTACCAAGGGACTGCTCCATCTTCGTCATTATGCATAATTAGCAAGGGAGTAGTAATATTTGGCAAGTGAAACAAGGGTGAATTTTCTTTGTAAAGCTCAGGGGACTCCCAAATCGTTTTTCCAATCCTACTTTGTTGTGATTCGTACTGAAATTGTCTATTTAATCCAGATCCCCATCTAATACCACCATAAGCAGAAAACATATTCGAAACCGGAGCTCCTGCCATCGCTGCAGCATATCGTTTGGTCATGGTGATCAATTGAGCTGTTTGATATCCTCCCCAACTTTGACCTTGTAAACCAATTTTAAAAGAATCTATGGGATAATTTCTTATGACATATTCTGTTCCACTTACAATGCAATTATAAGCGGATTTGGCAGGTCGACCCGGATAGATGTAGCGAATATCGGGTATCAAAACAAAATATCCTGCTGAGGCATATTCAATGGGATTAATGGTACTAGCAGATGGTCTTGGAGAATTATAATTGTGAAGATTATCCGAATTCAATTCATAAAAATAAACGAGTAGGGGATACTTTTTAGTCGGATCATAATTTTCTGGAGAATACAGCAATCCTTCCAGAGGCATTTTATCATGAGCTTTCCATTTTACTAATTGTACCTTGGCCCAATTGTAACTTTCTTGTTGTGGGTTCGTGTTCGAAATGATTTTCTCGTTTTTAAAGTCTTTATCCAACATACAGACTTCAGGATACATAGAAACCGTCATCGTTCGTAACATGTGTACTTTTCCGTTTGTCGAACGGTCAATACCAAAAAACTTAAAATCTCCTTCTTTTTTTGGATAAAGACCAAAATCTTCACCGTCATAAAGGCAATATAATCCTGTACTTTTGTCGCTTTCATTGAATCCAATAAGGTAAACATTTTTCAAATTGATATAAACGGAATCAGTATACCATTTTTGTAAAGAAAATCGCGTCTTTCTCTTTTCTCCCTTTCGTTCAGTAAGTGAAAGTAATTTATTGTTACTTATATCGTATGCCCATATATCATATTGTGATTGAAAATAATAGGTCGTTTCATTTTTGTCATAACCATACATGTCCATAGGGCCAGCTAACATGGGTTGCCCGTTAATATCCTCCGTCCAAACCACATCAGTCAGGTTACACGTAATACAGGTTTCTTTTGAGGAAATAAGATCCAGTATGAAGTGTTGTTTTCTATTAGGATCAAAATAACTAAAGTACTTTCCTTTTGGTGAAATCCCGCTATGATAGGACACACCAGATTTTACTAGGTTCGTTTTCCCTGTTGATATGTCAATGCTATAAACATCTTCTGCTGCTGGACTTTTCCATTGCGCGCTAACAGCATAAGCCATATTAGAAGTCGCAATAAGTTTAGTACCTTTTATTTTCGTTTCAATGGAAACATCTAATGTGTCGTTGGATAGTGGAAATAAAGTCAAATCTCGTGTATTACCAACAAATAGTTTTGTCGCTGGTCCATCTCTATCCAACTGAACAAGCTGTTGAGGTTGAATGTATTTGTCGTTGTAATGCCAGACATCCACGTGAACTTTTTCATTTTCTGTAAGGGTGTCTTTTTCATTTGTGACACGATCAGCTACTTGAAAATATAGATAATCAGAGTTCTCAATGAAGGCCAATTCACCAGCTTCATAAACCCCTAATGTGGTATCAAAGTCATAGTTTACGGTGTCGCCTAACACCCACATTTCTTGATTATTTAAATTAAAAACATGAAGATCGAATTGCTTGTTTTCATTGGTGTCTTTCGTTGCAAAAAAAGCAAATTTTTCTGCTGTTGAATCCCATACAGGTAGTTGAATTTGGGTATGATTTCTTGATTCGAAAACAATTTCCGGAATCTCTTCGACGGTCATTAATTGCAGGTGAAAAGAATCAGTATCTTCTTTTTTTTCGTGTTGAATAATGGCTAAATATTTCCCAGATTTTTCAAACTCAAATTCAGTAACGTTTGGTTTTTGAAACATAAATTGAGTTGTGTATACTGAAAGAGGGTAGCCCTTAGATTCAATTGGTTTATCGATTTTTTCTCTTCGTTTAAACAATCTCTTTTTCTTCTTTGCCGTCTTTACAGGAACCTTTTCTGTTGTGTAACCAATAACTGAACCCTCTACTGCAATTTTTACCGATTTCAATTTAGAAATAGCTATTAATGAATCATCTGGGGAAGAATAAATAATAAGAGAGTCTTTTGGCCATTTTTTCTTTTCAATGTTGTTTAATTCGCAAGATCTAAGCGTATCATATCCAGGAGCAATGGTAACTGCAATAAATGATTCATCTTTTGCAATAAGAGCATTTTTTCCTCGTTCGAATGAATCTAAATGCGCAGCTTTTAAATCGTATATGAATAAATAACCATCTCCGATGAGCGGATTTCGTTCGTACGTAACAAATCGCCCTTCTTCGGATAATTGAATCTTTTCTGTTCGCTTCCAATCTTTATACGATGTATGATCTATGGATTTTTTTTGTGTAAAGGAAATTAGCCACACGAATGAAAAAAGCAAGGAAAGGCTATATTTTTTATTCATAATTTAGGGTATTCGTTTTTTTTATTGTACTCAAATATACGCCAACAAAAATTATGAGCATGTAGGCGATTTTCTCCAAGCTGATACTGTCGCGGTAATCATCAGACCATTCCAAAGCGGCAAATAAGAAGGTAAATACCATTACAAGAATCGGTTGAATATAGATATAGGCACTAGAAACAGCTGGCGACAAAAACTTTAACCCGTACATGGTTAACAGATAAGTTAAAAAGGTAACTCCGACTACCACATAGCATATTTTAAACCAAATATTCATAGGAATATTGAAATTGGTTAGTTGTAAATCGTTTATGGTGGGTGGAAAAATAAGTACAAAGAGTAATCCAAAAGTGAATACCCACGTGATCACAGTTAGTGGGTTATACCGTTGCATTAGCGGTTTTGCCATGACTAAATATATGGCATAGCTAAGGGCATTGATAAACAGAAAAACATCTCCTTTCCATGAGTCAGTAGCTCCTGTAGCTCCTTTCCATGTTAGTAAAATAGCACCGAATGCTCCCAAAAATATGCCTGTTGTATTCAATAAAGATGGCTTGTCCTTTAGCAAAAAATAGGATAGTATAAGTACAATAATTGGGTTTAACGCCATGATAATTCCGGAGTTTATTGAGGAGGATAAATTAAGGCCATGAAAAAAGAAAAGTTGGTTGATGGCTACACCGAATAGACCACATAAGGCTAATTTCAAGTAATCTCCTTGATTAATTTTTTCTCGTTTAATAAAGAATGATAATAACCAAAAAAGAAGTGTAGCTCCAACTACGCGCATCAGAATAAATACATTTGGGCTCAAGAAATTTGGCATAACTCCCTTGGCCAAAACATGACTCGCACCGTAGAGTGTATTGACAACTAGTAATGAAAAGTGTGCTTTTGCGTCTTTCATTTTAACCAAAGAAACGCCATTTTGCGCGCAAGGAAGTCTTTCGGAAATCATCAAGTTTTTCAGTGATTTTTGCTCCCTCAAGTTTTCTAAAAAACTTCACGGTTCCTTTTCCTTGTTTATAATCCATTTCATCGCCAAAAATTGGAATAATGGCTAAAAAACCCACTTGTCGGTCGGCTAATGTTATAGGGGCTAAATCTTGTTGCAATGCTATTGGCCTGGAGAGAATAAAGTGATTTTGAAGCATAGTATTTGAAAGAGCTTTCATTTCCTTTCCACAAGGCATGGTATGGCCATGACCAAACCACGTGTTATTCACTTGTACATAGTTTTTTAAGTGGATTAACCAATGAAGCACCCAATTAAATTTAGGATTAGTTATTTCTTTTATCTCCCAATAACTTGGCAACATAAAATACAATTCTTTGTAAGCTTCTTCGCGATGCTTCTCATGAACATTCATCGCACTATTAGAAAGACCATTTGTCATGAGGATAGATGAAAGTGGATTCTCTTTCGATTTAAATAGAAGAATTTCTTCTCCTTCATGTGTGAGAACCTCAGGTTTACCCAATCTATTCGCTAAAATTTCATTTACTTCCCTCATGGTATAAAGATACACTTTTAGGGAATAAATTCAGGCCTAAAGGTTTGTAATATCGTTCCTGTTTGCTTTGATATTTCAGCAGAATTTGCGCACGAAAAACTTATTGCTAGGTATCCTGCAGTTTGAAGGTGTATATTTTCACCAAGAAGGTACGAGGCCAATTCTGAAATTCCTTCATTATGACCAATAACAAAAAGATCACTAGTGGATTGAAGTGTATTCAAAAAGGCAAGTATTTGTTGGGCACTAGCCAAGTAAAGATCTCGACAAATTTGAAGGTTGTTATTAGGGAAAATTAAGTTAGCGGTTTGGACTGTTCGATTAGCAGCACTCACATAAATGGTTGTGTTCTTTAATGATTTTTGGGAAAAGTAATTTACTAATTGTTGTGATTGAAGGATTCCTTTTTGTGCAAGGTTCCTATCGAAATCTTTTCCTGAAGACGCGAGTTTTTCCGTTTTAGCGTGTCGCAGTAAATGAAGAATCACAAGGTTTTGTTTTTCAATAAAAATCCCCCAAGTTTATGAAAATAGGGTAGTGAAAGGTGATCTTGCAACATCATTAAATGTTCAATTCGGTGACAATCCGTTCCTACAAAATCAAAAGCTACCGCATCGATCAATCGTTCGGCTTGTTTGCGTATTTCCGGCCCATAATGTCCGGTGAGTGAATTCAGGTTAATTTGAATATTTATTCCTTTTGATCGCCACAATTCTGCTTTTTCGATATTACCTAAATAATAGATGTAACGTTCAAAATGTGCCACAACTGGTCGATAGCCATTTGATTGAAGTTCAAAAAATAATTGATCAAGAAATTGAGGTGGTGAATGAAAGGCAAATTCTACCAAGACATAGTTGTCTCCGAATGTAAGTAATTCTTTGTTTTTAATTTTCGGCATCAACGTTTCATCGAAATAATATTCAGCAGCGGCCTCTATTTCTA
>JBIJBD010000251.1:0-2700 GCA_044345395.1 Crocinitomicaceae bacterium
TCCTTCACAGCCGCTAAACCATTTAAAATGATTTCAGGTGTATTTGGAAATCCATCGGACATAATGTGCGGCGTAGTGATAACTTTTCTGTATCCCAACTCCTTGAATTTTGTTAGCATGGCAATTGTATGGTCCATACTCGGTGATCCATCGTCTATACCAGGAATTAGGTGGCTATGAATATCTATACCAAAATTTGCTAAATCGAAAGGAGGTAACGTTTCTTTTTTCTTGAAAAAATCGAATATTCCCATTAGCGATTACTATACATTGTTTCGTAATAGGTTTGGTAAGATCCACTGGTGACTTTATCAACCCAATCCTGATGGGATAAATACCAATCTACAGTTTTCGAAAGGCCTTCCTCGAAAGTTATTGATGGTTTCCATCCAAGTTCGTTTTCGAGCTTGCTCGCATCTATGGCATAACGTTTATCATGTCCTGCTCGGTCGGTTACATAGGTGATAAGTGATGCGGATGTTCCTTCATCCCTTCCAAGCTTTTCATCCATTAGCTGACAAAGGAATTTTACTAATTCAATATTTGTCCATTCATTGAGCCCACCAACATTGTATGATTCGCCAACTCTTCCCTTGTGGAATATGGTATCAATTGCACTCGCGTGGTCTTCCACCCACAACCAATCCCGAATATTATCGCCTTTACCATAAATTGGCAATGGTTTATTATGCTGAATGTTGTGGATCATCAATGGAATCAACTTTTCAGGAAAATGATGACTTCCATAGTTGTTTGAACAATTTGACATTTTCACAGGAAGGTCATAGGTGTGATAAAAGGCCATAACGAAATGATCTGAGGAAGCTTTTGATGCTGAGTAGGGACTTCTTGGGTCGTAGGAAGTTTCCTCTGTAAACAAACCTGAATCACCTAAACTGCCGTACACTTCATCTGTTGACACATGGTGAAAAACATGTTTTTCATCAAGCCATGTATCTTTAGCAGCTTGTAGTAGGTTGACGGTTCCGACCACATTTGTCATGACAAATTCCATTGGACCTTCAATTGAACGATCAACATGCGATTCTGCGGCGAGATGGATGACATCGGTTATTCCATATTTTTGAAAAACATTTCTTACCGCAATGGCATCAACTATGTCAATTTTCTCGAATCTATAATTTGATAGATCTTCAACATCACTTAAGTTGGCTAAATTTCCTGCATAAGTAAGTTTATCCGCGTTAACAATCAAATAATTTGGATAGTTCTTCAAAAAGCGACGAACAACGTGTGAGCCAATAAAGCCTGCTCCGCCTGTTACTAATATTTTTCGATCAAACTTTTCCATTACAAGCTCCAATATTCCAATTCATGGATTTTACCTCTAAAAATTCCTTTGACATCAATGAAAATGCCTTTTTCATTTTTCATGATTCCTTTAAAATAGAATTCATTTAAGCCAATATATTCTTTGTGGTTGACCGCTACGATAATTGCATCGTAGTCGTCATCGCATTGAGTTTTTAGTTCCACACCATATTCATGAAGCATTTCGTTGTAGTCAGCATGAGGGTCTACAATGTGAACGTTCACTTCATAAGTTTTTAATTCATTCACAATGTCAATAACCTTGGAGTTACGAATGTCACTTACATCTTCTTTAAATGTTGCACCCATGATTAATACTTTGGTATCCTGAATGTGTTTACCTTGTTTAATCATTTTTTTTGCAGTTTGTTCAGCGATATACGCGCCCATGGAATCATTTATTTTTCGGCCACTCATGATAACCTGTGCGTGATATCCGGCCTGCATAGCTTTGTGTGTAAGATAATATGGATCCACGCCAATACAATGCCCACCTACTAGTCCTGGCGTAAATTTTAAGAAATTCCATTTTGTTCCAGCTGCTTCCAACACATCGAAGGTATTTATTTTCAATTTGTTAAAAATCACCGACAATTCATTAATGAGTGCAATATTCAAATCACGTTGCGTATTTTCAATGATTTTAGCAGCTTCAGCAACTTTGATTGTTGGAGCTCTGTGCACGCCAGCTTTTACAACCAATTCATAGGTTTTAGCGATTTGATCCAGTGATTCTTCACAGCAACCTGAGACAACTTTTACTACATTTTGTAAGGTGTGTTCTTTATCTCCAGGGTTGATACGTTCTGGTGAATAGCCAACTTTAAAGTCTTGTCTAAACTTTAATCCTGACATTTCTTCTAATATAGGAATACAATCTTCCTCTGTACATCCTGGATAAACTGTTGATTCAAAAACGACATAATCGCCTTTTTTCAATACTTTACCGACAGTTCGGCTTGCACCCAACAATGGTTTTAAGTCGGGTAAATTGGCTTCGTCTATCGGCGTTGGCACAGCAACAATAAAAAAGTTAACACCGCGCAAATCTTCAATGTCTGCGCTGAACTGAATGGCGCATCCTTCAAAAGCAGAAGCATCGAGTTCATTGCTTGGATCGATGTTTTTCTTCATGAGTTCCACCCGTTGTTGATTGATATCAAAACCAACAACTTTTATTTTTTTTGCGAATTCCAGTGCTATTGGAAGACCAACATAGCCAAGACCAATCACAGCAAGCTTCGCTTCATGATCTAAAAGCCGATCGTAAATTAGTTTATTCATATTAGTTAGTGTAGATAGATTGATTGTTCCGTATTTTATAGATTCGCTCGATAATTTCGACCACCTTCAAACCTTCTAGGGCAT
>JBIJBD010000247.1:0-2785 GCA_044345395.1 Crocinitomicaceae bacterium
ACCCTGCTGCTCCGCTGACCAATATTGTTTTTCCTTCAAGATCAGCTTTTATTTTTTCAATACTTAATTTAATTGTATCTCGTCCTAACAAAGATTCAATATTGATTTGGGTAAGTTGTTTTGAGCTGAAACTACCATTAATCCAACTCTTTGCGTTCGGAACTTTTTTAACGGCTATCCCAAGGTCAAGACAAGTATTAGCAATGGCTCTTTGACGATCTGGGGCTATTCGTTGTATAGCAATTATGCAAGATTTTACCCCGTATTGTGCATTGAGTTTTTTCAAATCTTCTAATTTGTAGACTTTTATACCTTCAATTCTATTACCTACTAATTTTTGATTATCGTCAATGAAAGCGATAACAGATAAATTGCTGATTGTATCTTGCTCAATTGTCTTTTTAGTTATTAAACCTGAAATTCCTGCTCCGAAAATGACAACAGTATCTTTTCGTTCTGCATTTTTCTTCGCTTCCAAGTAGGTTAACTTAACAACATATCTACTACCCACCAAAAAGACGAAACTTGCCATAAATTCCATAATCAATACCGATGTTGGAAAAAGGTAATAACCGTCGAAAAGAAAGAATCGGAGATAACCACCAATAAAAAATAAAATGGAACATGTAAATACTGCAAAGAAAATACGCTTTAAATCTTCCGTAGAGGTGTGGCGTAACAATCCTTGATGAATTCTGAATAGAAGAAAAACGACTAATTTGATGACAAAAAATAAGGCTAGTGATTTCGATAATTGTTGCCATTCATTATTGATGGTCTCTTGGTTGGCCATCATGTCAAATCGAAGTAGGTAAGCGATACCTAAGGCCAATGCAGCAATTAGAAGATCTGCAATGACAACAATCCAACGCGGTGTGCGTGATTTAAACGAAAATATAGTCATTTACTTACTCTACAGTAAAAGAAGTAAACTGTAAATCAGATAGCACAGCACTGATGCGTTTGCCCTTATCTTCCTTGAAATACTTTAGACCAGAACTTGTCCTGTCAAAGATATTTCCTTTAATAATTTCTCCGGGAGCCAGATTGAACGTGTAAAAATATTCATTGTTTGTGCAATTACTACAAATTCCGTCATAATACATGTCAACATGAAACGAAACTTTCTTTTTCTTTTCTGATGTATTTTTTATTTGAGCCAATTCAAATACCCATCCATATTCCGTTGAATTTTTATCCTTAATTTCTTGTGGTGTCGTTGTAATTATAACACCATTTTTTTCAAATTTAAACTGTGCATGTGCGAATGAAGAAAGTGCAAAAAAGCAAAAAAATGTGACTAGTGTTTTCATCAGGTTATATTTGTACAAATATAGTTAAATTAATAAAAAAAGTAAAGCTATGGGAGTTGAAATTGAAAGGAAATTCTTGGTGCATAAAGAGCTAGTTCCCGATCTGACAAGTTTTAAATTTGATATGATTCATCAAGGTTATTTATCCTCAAATCCTGATTTGACTATTAGGATTAGGCTCAAGAATGACTCAGCATACCTCACATTTAAAGGTAAATCCCAAGGAATTTCTCGAAAAGAAATTGAAATAATGGTTGATAGTTCCTTAGCAAATGAGTTAATATCGGATTTTCATATTACTCTTTTAGAGAAAAAACGCTTTTACATTCCCTACGGACAATTGACAATTGAACTTGATATTTTTGAAGGAAAACTCGAAGGATTAGTTCTTGCTGAAATTGAATTGACTCATGAAAATCAATCGATTGAATTTCCATCATGGTTCTCTAAAGAAGTAAGCAATGATCCAGCGTTCTATAATGTAAATCTACTAAAAGACTAAATAGTTTCTCGTAGCAAATCTTTGACGAGTAAATCGTACACAAATGTCCCGAATTGAACGTTGAAATAAATCATGAAATCAGCAGGATTATCTAAAAGTGGCCAATTTTCTGCATCTTGAGTAATTGGATAAAACTCTTGTTTACTGATTTTTTTATAATATTTTTCCAAGAGTAAGTCCTCCTCCCAAAAATCTTCTTCTATCAAGTAACAACTCGATTCGTTGGTGGTATCAATCAAATGTGATTCTTCCGAAAAGGGCTTTGCCCATTGATCAAATCGATCGGTAGGGGTTACCATCATAAATCCTCTATTGATTATTTTCATAGGCTATTTCAATTAATTTATTTTTTTCAAGTTTCCACCATTTACTTCCCTTTCTATTGCTCGATACAAAAAAGATTAATTGATCTTTCCTGGAGAAAAAACGAGAAAGTTTCCAAATCTTTTCAATATTAAATGATGAAATAGAGGAAATAATTTGGAAATGTTTTTCTGTTAAAATGTAAACTGTCGGCCTTGTGTTTAATGAAATTTGGTTGCCAACAACACTGTTTTTTTGCTCATCTAACCAATTGAAGAATGCATTTTTAGACTGATTAGAATCTTTATAAAAATGTATCTCGAGGTCCATGTGTGTGTGCACATCGTTTTGCAACGAAAGGATTATAGAACTGTCTGTGGCAAATCGGTCTAGAAAACCTTTGCTTTTACTCATGCTGATGGTCTTAAGCGGAAGATTAATTGAGTCTTGTTTTAAGTAATTAGCGAATGAAACTGTATCAAAAAATGCTACAGAAGTGGATTGTAGCCTTGTTGAGTTTTCTTCTTTTGCTTTAGGCATAACATTTTTCCCTTCAATGACTTTGTCTTGCTTATCAGACTTACAGGACAATAAAAGAAATATAAATAGAAAATTACTAATTTTCAACATGCATCAAAATTAGCTTTTTAACAGGATATTTAAGTCA
>JBIJBD010000250.1:0-2762 GCA_044345395.1 Crocinitomicaceae bacterium
CTACTTCTGGTCGTACAGTTTGAACTGTAATAGTTTCTTTTTTCTTACCTTGCAATTCAAACTCAACTGATTCTATCCGAAGGTTTTTGATTTCACTTAATGCATTTGCTGCTCTTAATTCATCTAACCTCCACACCTCTACATCACCGTTTTTAAGAGGTTTAAAGACCGTTAAATCCCAAAAAGCATTGTTATATTTTTGATTACAAATGATAAATTCTTCACTTTTAAACAACCGAATATTTGTACTATTATAAATAATTGAATCCCAAACACTTTCTACTTTTCCATCCTTCATTTCATAACCAAAAAAACCTTCATTGTTGATTACATAAGCGAATTGATCCAAATACCAGAAACCTTTAATTGAGTTTGGGATTTGAGTTAATTCTCTTCCTTGCAATGTTTGAAGGTCGGTAAAATAGATTTTTTTTGAACAGGACATGATGGTAAGTAAAAAGAATCCAAGTGAGCCAATCAAAAACTTCATGCTAATATTTTTTATAGATTTATATTAAGACCAAAATAATAAGCCGTTCTAATAGAATCATTCAAATTTAAAAAAAACAATGATAAAAAAAATACATTTTCGTTAATTAACAGACTTATTCCAAAAGTCTTTACCTTCTATTTTTGTTTTTAAAAAATAGAAAATTCTTGGTGTATGTTAGCGAAAAAACAAAAGGACTATAAGGATTTTGTCCTTTCTTTAATAAACTCAAATTATAGCCAAGGGAGAACCCTATGGAAGATTTTGATCGCTTCAAATTTAAATACTCAAAACTAGTACTACCTCTCTTGCGAGAAATAGAATAAGGAATTCGAAGAGAAAGTTCCGGGCGGATGATTACTTGGTGCGAGCCTAATGAATCTTTGTTATACATCAAGTTGCCTCCAATACCTATTAATTTAGTTTCATTAGACCAATGAAGTTTTGGTAAAATATTTAATTTATTTTGAAGCATAAATATTTCTGTACCTAACGCCCATCGTGCAGCACTTACCTCGTTAAAATGCCTCATTCCAATGGAAATATCTAAAATAGGTTTTTCAAAATCCGTAGCTACTGATACATTAGCTTGTAAATGTTTTAATTGGTTATGATTACGAAAAACTAAGTCGTAATATTTAGGCCCACTAAAGGTTGTAACAGAATTCCACCCCTCTTTAACGTGAAGAAATTTTGACACGGCAACTCTTGAATAGTCTTCCTCCAGGATATTTGCCCGATGAGGCGAACTGTTTAATAATTGCAAAACAACATTCATTGCTCGAAAATGACCGTAACTGCAATTTTCGCCAGTAGGCGAACTATAATTCCCAAATATGTTCATCCGTAAATCAAATCCTTGATGACCGGAATAACCGCCAATTCCCGAAGGTACAGAATGAAAAAGTGCAGATAACCATAAGCGAAAGGAAGGTAGCAACATCGGCGCATCTGCACCATACAAGGAAATGTAATATTGATCCCATTTTGGATTTTTATCGATGTACGGTTCAATCACTAAAGACGTAAATTTAGCACCATCTTGTCGAGCCAAATTCATTAATAAGATGGATCTTTTTTGCAATCTGCCCATGTAAAAAGCAAATCGAGCCGTATTTGCTCTTTCAAATTGCCAAAATCCCCATTCATTTCTGAGTTTCCAAAGATCTACATTGATTAGTTGAGCCCATCCTGATTTAGTGATGCAAACAACAATCATGAAAATGACAAATCGCTTCATTTCGTTAAATAATCTTTCCTACCTCACCTCCCAATCCACTTCCATGGTTTCTTGGCGCGAAGTGGGTTTCTGTTTGCCGTTGGTGATCTCCTCTACCCGCTTTTCAGCGTATTGTTTGAGTGTATTCACTTTTAGTTCTTTGCCTTCGTTTTGTTTAAGACATTCCAAAATGCTATAGGTGAAGGCTCCGTTTTCGATGATTTTTCCGTCGACTATGATGGCTTCTAGTGCACTCTCTTGCCCACCAGCGGCGGAAATGATTACCGAACCCGTATTGTTGCGCACGTTTACAAAAAGCTCGTTCATTTTCTTGAAGTTGCTTTTGTTTTCTTCCTCGAGTTTGATGATGACGCCACGTGCAGCCAACACTTGGGTGCTGTCCATATTTTTTTCTTTTTGTTGGAGCTCTTTTTTCAACACCTCTGTTTTGTCGTTTTCGCCGCTATTGCACGCATCCAACAACAATATCTTTTGACGCGCTGGAATGCCATCCAATAAGCTCTCGAGTTCTTCGTATTTCAAGCCGCGTGCTTTGGGGTTATTAAAATCCACGTCGTGCATGGCCAGATAAAAGTTGAGGCTATCATCCAATAACCCATGCGAACTGCACGAGATAATTACTTTGTCGTTGACACTGGTTTTGTTCAAGTAGTCTTTGAGAGCGAGAATATTCTCTTTGGTGACCTGTTTGTCTGTGAAAAGCAGGGTGTCAACATTCTTATTTTCAGCCGCGAATACTCTTGCTAGATCTTGAACGTCTTTCACGCAGTATTTAAGGTTGTGACTTGAATCTTTGAATTCGTTCACCCCAATTCCGATGTAATGGGTTTTAGCCACAATTTCTTTTTCTGGCGTGTAATTCACATAGGTTGGGTATTTGAAATTCTCCAAACCGAGTTCGTTCATCACGGAAACTTGGATTTTGTTTTCACCAACGCTCAACGGAACACTCACCGTGGTATCCCACACTTGTTTTTTCAAATGCGCGATGGAGATCCCAACTGAACCATAAAGCGGAACTTCATTGACATA
>JBIJBD010000088.1:0-10399 GCA_044345395.1 Crocinitomicaceae bacterium
TCCTATTTTTTCATGCGGAGTTTTATGAGAAGGATGATTGGAGATTTGAAAGGATGTTGTTTAGATTTAAAAAAATCCGCCGATTTAGGTAATATGACAGCAACCGAATATTTGACCATTTATTGCAGTAAATGAAATATAACTTATCAGAAATTACAGAACTTATTCGAAATAGAAGGACCATCTATCCCGAGCAATTTTCAGACAGAAAGGTTCATAAAGAGCAAATTGAGTTAATCCTAACCAACGCACAATTTGCCCCTACTCATGGTAATACACAGCCATGGAGGTTTCATATTTTCCAAGAGAAAGGTTTAGATATATTAAGTGATTTTTTGGGTAATACCTATCTATCGATTACTCCAATTGATAAACAAAATCCTCAAAAATTAGCCAAGCTTATCCGTAGACCAAAACACGCATCAGTAGTCATTGCCGTTTCCATGAAGAGGCAACTAGAGGAACGAATACCAGAAATAGAAGAAATTGAAGCAGTAGCCTGTGCAATTCAAAACATGCACTTAACATGCACAGCATACGGCCTTGGTGGATTTTGGTCTACCCCTCAATTAATTTACAGCGAACAGATGAACGAATTTCTTGGTTTAGGATTAAAGGATAAATGCCTTGGTCTATTTTACATCGGATATCCTGCCCATCCATGGCCTGAAACTACACACAGAAAACCGCTCGAATACAATTCATCGTGGATAAAAGAATAATTTGAAACACTTAATCTGTATTTTAGGGATTTTATTCATTTGTCTTATTTCCTTTAGTCAAAGGAAATATAGAGAAGAGTATAATGAAGATTTACCGATTTATTACGGTATGCAAGTTCGTCTCATTATACCTGGGCTTGGAAGTGATACACCAATGGAATTAGGGGATTCAATGTATCGTTCTCTATCAAAGTTTCAACCTGGATACTCTTTTGGAGGTATGATACGTCGGGATTATGAGAATGGATTTAGCTTAGAAGGAGGTATCAATTACACGCAACGGCACCTGTATATCTCTATGGAGGTTCGTGATTCTAACCTAATAAGCACCAATAACATGACATTCGTTAATTATGAATTTCCTATTCAAGGACTTGTGTTTGTGAAATTAACAAAATCAATTTTTGGATCGGCAGGTCTCGGCACTTCTTTATTTTACAAACCCTCAAGTGTTCGTGTTAATAATTACACAGAAGGTAAAAGTAATTTTGTGCATTATGGTTATGCACGTTATAAATTTGGCGCTGAAATAAATGCACAAGCAGGTTTTGAATTCAGAACAAAAAAAATAGGTTTTTATTACCTCGGAGCTTCCGCAAAAATTCCACTTTCAGCGTTGTTTGAATATAATGGTTTGTATTTTTACGGAACCCAACTCAAGGCAAATGATTATACGCAAGCTAGTGGAGCATTTTTATCCGTCGATCTTCGCTATTATCTACCAAAAATAAAAAATGCAGGTCAACAACCTTTGATTAATCCAATTGAATAAATAAATAAATGAATGCACGCGTAGAAGAATTAGTTGAAACACTTAAATTACTCCCTCATCCTGAAGGTGGTTATTACAAAGAAACATATCGGTCAATTGAAAAAAACCAAAAGGATCTTTCGTTAATGACATCTATCTATTTTTTACTTACCTCCGAATCGCCGTCCCGTTTCCATCGCATTCAAAGTGACGAACATTGGTATTTTCATGAAGGAGACCCTTTGAGTATTCACTTATTGGTCAAAAATAAATTAAAAACGATACATCTTGGACTTGATTTAACAAAAAATCAAACACCACATGCTTTGGTAAAAGGAAATACAATTTTTGGAAGTGAAATTGAAAACGCCAATGGCTACGCACTTGTATCTTGCGTAGTATCACCAGGCTTTGATTTTTCTACATTTGAACTGTTCACGAAGGAAGAGTTATTTCAAGATTATAGCAAATACGAAGAAGTGATTGATAGACTTACTTAAAAATGCTACTAAAATCAATCCATCATTTAAAATAATTCAAGATGAAACAGCTCATTTTTTACGTGCTCATGTTCGGTTGTCATTCATCAAGAGCGCAATCTATAATTTCAACTTTTATGAATATTCCGGACAGTGTTTGTCCCGCCACAAAAGAACACCGATCAAAAGCATATCAACAATTTGTTTCAACACTTCATGACGTTAATTATCATTCTTTCAGAATTGAAAAAATAAGTTCAAGTTACTTACTGCTTACTGGTTTGTTCGAAGGAACCTGGGAACTTAAAAAGTGGCGGATAACTAAAAAAGAAAATTTAGTTGGTATATCATTAACAACGTGCGGACCTGTATGTAGTTCAACATTATACTTTTTTAAAGAAAAAATGGCTTCATATGAGTTTCTTCCAACCGAACATGTGTTCCCCAATATCACCCCTAAAGATTATTACAATATCACTGAAATGAAACGTGTAAACCAATTGAATAGAATCGATTCACTTGTATTTTCTAGTTTTTCTTGGTCTGCTCATTTTCAACCGAGAAAAAGAAATATACGTATTGATTTTGAAGAAATCGATAGCTTCGATTCTACGGTTATGAAAATCGTCTATGCCAATAAAAAAGGATACTTATCTTTAAAAAGACGAAAGAATATCTTTGAGAAAAGTTAAAAAATCTATTATTGACAAATCAAGGTGTCAAAAGTTGGAGAAAATCCAGCCCATATTCCTAATGCGCCACCAACAATGTTAGATGGTATATTCACTGGAGTAGCAAATGGATTACCGCCACTGTATATTTGATTGTATTTTTTGTCATAAAATTGATACTCCTTCTGACCTAATGTAGAAAATTTAACCACGATAGTATCACCTTGTTTGTAATAACCTCTTACCTCTGGTGCTAACGTAGGGTCACTAAAACTCATGGGATTTTCGTATGCAAACTCAAAGGTAAGACCATTGTAAAACCTATCGTCAGAGAAAGGGCCAAATGGCTTCGAAAACGGCACATCCGTGGTGTATTTTACTTCCCATCGATAGGCATTACCCGTGGCCGGAGGGTCCGATAATTTTGCCCACGAGAAACCATATCCTGGAACATCTACTTCTTCTCTCCAGAATAAACTGTCTAGTGCTCTCGGAGCAAGAATTTTCGTTTGAGAAGTGTACGTTTTACTTTCATTTTGAATCGTTAGATTATACGTTTTTCCAACTTCACCAACTACTTGATCTGAGACATAAAAGCATAAATGAAGATTAACAATTTGTTCTACAGGCAAGCCAAAAAAGGCTGCAACCGACTCTTCAGTGCCCGGAGGTAAATTATCGGTGCATACTTCTAAAAGCGTGTCTGTTAGAGATCCGTTAGAAACAACAACTGTTGCACCTGAGACAAATCCATCGATATAATTCTGAATATTCGTTCCTGCGTAGATATTATTGGTTTTACTCAACAAAACTATTGCAGGTAGATCAGTTTCGATGAAGCCATCGACAACTAATTGTTCTTTGTATCCGGGAATATCTATTTGTACTTCCTTCGTGCATGAGGTTAAGGCACAAATGGCGACTACTAAACTACCGAAACAAAGGTATAAAAATGTCTTTTTCATTAAAATTCAAAATTCCAGGTTACACTCGGTATTACAGGAAATAAAGTCACTTGTTTCACTGATATTTTAAAATCTCCATTTAAGAAATCTCCATCGTTATCAACGTATAGAAAAAATGGATTTGCTCGATTATACACATTATAAATTGAAAAGGCCCAATTGTGACGAAAACGTTTTTTCACTCTCACTTCAGTACCCGTTCTCGGATCTACCATGGTCTTTTCTGCTTTATCATACCAAGTGGCAGATAAATCCAAACGGTGATACGCTGGCATACGTGTTGAATTTCTTGCTCCGTAATTAAAAAGCAAATTTTGCTCCTGCACATACCATGATGAAGGCAATGTTAAGGTATTTCCCGTTGCGTAAATAAACGATGAACTAAACGTCCAACGATCATTCAATTTGTAGGATGCCACGATGCTTAAATCATGTCGACGATCATACTTCGCTGGAAAAGGATTCCCTTCGTTTAAGTCCTCAAACTTTCGTTCTGTTTTAGCCCAAGTATAACCAACCCAACCTGTAAATTTACCAAAGGATCTTTTGACAAAGAATTCAATCCCATAGGCCCACCCTATTCCATATACTAATAGATTGTCTGTATTATCGTTTACATTATCACCGGGTAACGCACCTTCTTTGTATTCAATTAAGTTACTAAGACCTTTGTAATAAACTTCCACACTCGTTTCCCATTTGTCGTCATCGAAATTTTTAAAATACCCTATTGATACTTGATAGCCTTTTTGAGGCTTGGCTAAATCTGTAGTGGGAAACCATACGTCTGTTGGTAGAGAAACTGCACTCAAAGAAGTCAAATGAACATATTGATAATTGTATGCATATCCTGCTTTTATTGAACTTTTATCAGGCAATAAAAAACGCATGGAAATGCGAGGTTCTAAACCATTATAAAATTTAATAATATCACCCCTTCCATATTCAATGGTTGTATCAGGTGTTCCAATATCTCCTTTGATATATCGCGTAAAAGGCCCCGTAAAAGCATAAGCACTGTATCGCAATCCCACATTTATTTTCATTGCATCAGACACATCAAATTCATCTAAGACATAAACAGCTGCCTCGTGAGACTTAAGTTTTTGTGCTAATCCAGTATTAAAAACGATACTGTCTGATTGAGCAGAAATACTTGTTGGGGTGAAGGTGTGGAAAGTGTGTTCACCTCCCCACTTTAAACGGTGCTTGGCATTGGGAAAATACGAAAAATCAACCTTTCCGCCCACATCACGAACTCCCGAAAGCAAACTAAAGCGAAATTGATCTTGAGCAGAACCAAATTCAAAATTATAATCCGTAAACGTTCCTGTAACATTCATGAACAATTTATTTGAAAACAAATGATTCCATCGTAATGCTGCGATCCCATTACCCCAAGGCATATTAACGGTGAAGTCATCTTCTCTGGAACCAAAAGAAAAAACATCCTTTCCGTAATAACCGCTCAGATATATTCTGTCTTTTTCACCTAGTTTATAGTTGGCTTTGAAATTGAAATCATAGAAGTAATAACCGCTTCCAGAAAAAGGAGAAGAATCAGGGATCGCAGCTTTCAATAAAATGTCTATATAGGTTCTTCTTCCCGAAATAATGAACGATCCTTTGTCTTTTTTAATGGGACCTTCAACAGTTAATCTTGAAGAAATTGCGCCAATTCCGCCTGTTACACGCATTCGTTTATAATTACCTTCATTCATATTCACTTCCAACACCGAAGACATCCTCCCGCCAAAATTTGCTGGCATTCCTCCTTTAATAAGATTGACTCCTTTTACAGCATCTGCGTTGAAAACCGAGAAAAATCCGAATAAATGAGCCGCGTTATAAACAACCGCTTCATCCAATAATACTAGGTTTTGATCTGGACCACCTCCCCTTACGTAAAACCCTTGACCACCTTCAGAAACAGAAGATACCCCAGGAAGTAATTGAATCGTTTTTATGACATCAACCTCCCCCATGAAAGCTGGCAAGGTTTTAATCGTTTCCATTTCTAAAGCCATTTGGCCCATTTGAGCAGAATTAACATTTTCTCCTTTTTTTCCACTCAGTTTTATTTCATTAAGATTTTTTGTCCCAACTTCTACATTGAGCTTTACATCCTTTGAGAGGTCTATTTCTTTTGTTTCGGTGGAATATATTCCTGATCGAAATTCAACGATATAATTACCTGAAGGTACTGTTAAAGAATAAAATCCATAATTATTCGTTGTTGCTCCTTGATTCAAAGAAGGAATAACAACTTTAACACCAATCAATGCCTCCCCACTTTTCGCTTCAGTGATATAACCACTTAAGGTATATTTTGACTGAGCAAAAGACCCAACTGAACTTAGTAATAAAAAAAAGTAAATTAAATTTTTCATAATCGCATGCAAAGCTAAGAACAACTGTTGAGTGAAATGGTTTTATTCTTGTTATTTTTACTTAAAATTACCGATTGCACGTTACATGAGTTACGAAGATATTCCCGTTTGTATTTTTAACAGTAATAATGGTGATAGATTAATTGGTTTTGAATGTGAGGATGTTCTTATTTCTTTTGCTTTCTCTGCGGAGGAAATAAATCAATTTCTAAGCAAACATCAAAATGATTATGTCTTTCTTTCGTTAAATTATAACCTAAAAAATCCGTTGTTAAATTTATCTTCAAGACACGAAGACGAACAGGGTTTTCCACTTATCTTACTTTGGACACCAAAAACAGTGGTAAATTTCAAAAGCGAAGGACATGATTTCTTGAGAGGAAATCCTACCGCGGAATCTATGGCTTTTTTAGATTGGTTAATGGAAATGGAAACAAATGAAAATTATCATATATACAACATTCCATTAAAAGCAAAAACCTCAAAAGATGATTACCTTAAAAAGATAGAACTTATCAAAACACACTTACAGCGAGGTGATATATACGAGGTAAATTATTGTCAAGAATTTTATGCGGAAGGGATCGAAATTGCACATCCTTTAGATTTGTATTTTAAACTGAATCACTTCACTAAGGCACCTTTTTCAGCATATCTGCGATTCAACGAACATTTTCTTTTTTGTTCAAGCCCAGAACGATTTATTCAAAAGAAAGGAACTAAATTAATTTCTCAGCCTATTAAGGGTACTGCAGCTAGAGGAATTGACCACTTGGCCGATGAGCAAAACATCTTGTCATTAGTTAATGACCCGAAAGAAACTTCCGAAAACATTATGATTGTTGATTTGGTTAGGAATGACCTTTCAAAAATAGCTGAAAAAGGCACTGTAGACGTAGAAGAACTTTGCAAAGTATATAGCTTCCCAACTGTACATCAATTAATCTCCACCGTATCTTGTGAACTTAAGACAACTGTATTCACAGAAATACTTCATGCCTTATTTCCAATGGGTTCGATGACAGGCGCACCGAAAAAAAGGGCCTTGGAAATAATTGACGAATTGGAGGACTTCAACCGGGGATTATATGCAGGTTCTATTGGATACATTGACCCTTCAGGAGATTTCGATTTTAACGTTGTCATTAGAAGCCTGATTTATAACCAAGAAAAAAAGAGAGTGAGCTGTGGTGTAGGAAGCGCCATTACTATAACATCGGATGCCGAAAAAGAATACAACGAATGTTTACTAAAAATTGAAAAATTGCGAAATGTCATCACTAGTTAATGACATAAAACAAGTGCTTGAAGAGGAGGGTGGTCATCACTATTTTATTGCGATTTCCTCAGGAAAAGATTCGGTAGCCTTGGCTCATGCCGTTCACAGCCTTGGCTTTCCCGTAACTTTTCTTCATGTAAATTATCACCTTAGGGGTGAAGAAAGTAATGAGGATCAGCGTTGGTTGGAAAATTTTGCCAAATCACTTGACGTAGAATTGATTGTTCATGACGTTAATTTTTCATTAACCGACCTTAAAAAAGGAAATCTTCAACAAATAGCAAGAGATATTCGTTACTCGTTTTTCGAAAAAAAACTTTTAAGACACAAAAATTCATTCCTCCTAGTAGCTCATCATCAGCATGACCAACTTGAAAATTTTTGGCTGCATTTGTTTAGAAATTCCGGCCGGAGTGGCTTGATGGGCATGTCGGTAAGAAAAAATAAAATCATTAGACCTATGTTGAAGGTAAATCCGAAAGACATAACTGCATATTTAATTCAAAACGGCATAGAATGGCGCGAAGATAGTAGTAATAAAAAAAACAATTATTTACGCAATTCTATTAGGAATCGTTTACTCCCAGAATTATCCTTGAATTTCCCTACACTTTCAGCTTCCATTCTACTGATTCAAGAAAAATTGGGCGAGCAAGAAAAGGAAGATGAAATTTTCATCCAACGGTTCCTGACTGACCATAAGAACATTTTTCTTTTGGAAGAACTACATGAGTTTTCGGATGACAAATTACTTTTATTTATAAAGTCATTTGGTTTAAAAGGAAGCCAACTCGGAGAATTCCGAAATTTTTTGATTTCTCAATCAGGTGCCAAATTCATTGTAAATACATCCAGCGAATTCTTAAAAGACAGAAAATTTATAGCATTTATTACAACTGAAAAAAAAGCAAATCAATTCTCTTTAAACGTTAAAGAGGTTTCAAAACTTCCTGAAATATTTGACAAAATATCGCTATACGTCAACAAAGAAAAAATCAAAGGAGAACTATTTATAAGATTTTGGCAAGAAGGCGACCGTATATTCCCCCTAGGAATTAACGGATCTAAACTACTTTCTGATGTTTTTACGACCGCTAAAATTCCAAATTCCCAAAAAATATCAATACCTTTGATTTGTGATGAGGAACATATTCTATGGTGTTATGGTTTGGTTATTGACCGAAGAAAAATTGCCAATAACAATGACAATTGCTTAATGAAAATCACTATAGAAATCTAGTGAAATCAGAAAATAACCTTCCAAAAGACTTTGAAAAAAGAATGCTTGAAAACTATCCGTTTTCAGTGGATTTATTTGCGCAGCTGAACTCAACACCTCCAACGTCTATAAGACTTCACCCGTTCAAAAAAAATACAAGTATCGATCTCAAATCAAGAGTTCCTTGGGCTAAAAACGGCTATTATCTTATTGAGCGGCCGGTTTTTACCTTGGACCCATCTTTTCATGCTGGCACCTATTATCCGCAGGAAGCAGGATCAATGTATTTAGAAACTATTTTAAATCACTTGGAATTACCAGAATACCCGTTGGTTCTAGATGCTTGTGCAGCACCAGGTGGAAAAACATCCATTCTTGCTGAAAAACTATCGAACAAAGGAACGATAATTAGCAATGAAGTGATAAAATCCCGAGCGTTTATTTTAGTTGAAACGGTCACGAAATGGGGATTCTCTAATCAAATCGTAACTTGCAACGACACAAAGACTTTTAGGAAAACGAAGATTAAGTTTGACCTGATAGTAATTGACGCACCTTGTTCTGGTGAAGGAATGTTTCGTAAAGATCAAAAAGCAAGGGATGAATGGTCGTTACAAAATTGCTTCATCTGTGAAGCCAGACAAAAAGAAATCTTAGAAAACTTGTTACCTTGTCTTAAAGAAGAAGGTTTCTTGATTTATTCAACTTGTACATTTAATCCAAAAGAAAACGAAGAACTTCTGCGTGAATTTATTGATACCTATAACCTATCAGTTTGCGAGATGCCTCAATTTGAAGGAATGTTTAAAGATAAAGAAAGCATTGGACAATACTTTTTTCCAAATTTACTCGAAAGTGAAGGTTTTTATTGTGCCGTTTTAAGAAAGAATAACACTACCACATTTGATAAAAAGAAATCAGATATTGTTACGTTTACCGATGTTCCCAAATTTATTTCTGAGAATCCATTAGGACTTGCTTTTAATACCTCAGCAGGATTTGTTATTGCTAGTAATGAAAACACATTTAACCTATCAAAACAGTTAAAAGATAATTTTTTCATTTTAAAAACGGGCATCACAGTCTCTCAAGTTTTTGGCAAAAAAGAGGTGCCGCAAATTGATTTGGCGCTCACCCCATTCTTGGATACGTCTTTTGAAAAAGTACATTTAGAAAAACCCGAGGCACTTAAGTTTCTTAAAGGAGAAACGTTTCAGTTGAGCGGTTCAATTGGATACAAAGAAATTGTTTTTGATCATACGCCCTTAGGATACATTAACCATTTAGGAAAACGATTTAACAATTTATTTCCAAACGAATGGCGAATTAAGATGAAAATTTCTTAAGGCAACATTCTATTGTCAATCAAATGATGGGTATACTGCTGATATATCGCTTTCATTTTCCTGATCAACTGCTCATTTTCTTTTGTAGTACTTGATAAAGACTCATTCCAAATCAATGGTGACTTACCATATTCAAAATGCAGCAGGTTTTCTTGATCGTAAACAATATTCGGCATATTTTTATGCTGGAAATAAGAAGTTCCCATAGCAAAATAAGACTGCTTCACATTTACTAAATCTAGTATTGTGGGTAAAATATCTATCTGCTGAAATGCTGTATTTCTTGGAATAACAGGTAATTTCCCAGAAGCGTGAAAAAACGCTATTGGTATACGATGTGACCATTCTAATGAAGTTCTGTCAGATCTATTTGTAGGGCCGACATGGTCAGCGACAAAAACAAATAACGTATTTTTAAACCATTCTTGTCTTGAAATTTTCTCCCAAAATTCTTTAAATGCAAAATCGACATAGGAAAGTGTACGACAAATAGGATCAGGACCTGATTTGACTTTTTCTTTATATCCCTCTGGAACTTCAAATGGATGATGAGAAGAGATGGTAAATATTGAAGCAA
>JBIJBD010000020.1:0-20793 GCA_044345395.1 Crocinitomicaceae bacterium
CTTAAGGAGTTTAAAGATTTATTTATTTATCTTCCAGATGAATTTAAAAGTAAATCATTTAAAGATTTGGCACCGTATTTTAGTAAAAATGCCACCGATTGGTACAGATTCTACGGATTAATTTCACATGAGGGATAATACTTGAACCAACTTGAACTTTTAGCATTAATTTCATTACATTAAATTTGAAAAAAGAGTTTATTAACCCCATTTATAACGCTGCATAAAGCCTCATTTCGATAAAACGAGTGGGGCTTTTTTATTCTCAACTCCTGAAAACTTCTATTAATTTTGACGTGTGATTGTCTTCTCTATTTATGTTCTAATTTTTATAGTTGGGCTTTGGTTGCTAATTAAACAGGGCGGAAATAAATTCTTCACTTCGCGGAAAAACACATCTTGGATACTTTCCGGATTATCCTTGTTTATGTTGTCTCTTTCGGTAGACCAAGGGCAATTAATTACTGGAATAGTAGCGACTAACGGTTTTTCGGGTTTATGGATTCTTTGGATAGGCTGGATAAGTGCCTTTGTAATTCCTTTGGTATTTGCTCCCTATTGGAGAAAATTGAACTTCATGACGGATAATCAATTTCTTTTATTTCGATTTCCCGGAAAAAGTGGAAAAGCTTTACATCTCTTTCGTGCTCTATATGTTGGTGGACTTGTTGTTGCCCTATCGATTTGTTTTCACCTGGTGGGGTTTTCACGTTTTCTCTCCGTCTGCTTTAACATATCCACAGAGCTCGCGATAGTGCTAACCGGTATAATTTTAAGTCTTTACACTTTAAAAAATATGTTTGATGTTAAATTGAAATTAGATGCTTTTCACGCTGGCATTTATTTTATTAGTTTTATTGTTATTCTTGTTTCATTATGGCAGAGTTCAGATGGATTTGAGGGTGTTTCGTCGTATTTTACTACTCATCCTGAAAAACTTCACTTGTTTCCTGCGCAAGAAAACACCTCAAGCTGGTTTTCTTTTTTCATAATAATTGGCGTTCAATGGTGGAGTTGTAATTTGTTTGATGGTGGTGGACCTGAAATGTCACGTTTCACGGCAGTTGAAAATTCTCGAAGTGCCACTCTCACCGGTCTTCTCCCATTATTTATTTCTTTTATCTTAGGAAATCTATTACTCTTAACTGTTCTATTAGTTTTAGGCAGTTCAAACACTACTTCGATTACTGAATTAACCTATACGGAACAAGTCATTAAGGCCATACCCGAATACCTATTGCCCCTCATTGTAGCAGGTTTGTTTGGTGTGTTTATTTCAACTGCTGAGTCTCTGTTGCTATGGGGTTCCTCATTCTTAACCATTGATGTTTACCAAACATACATTAAGCCGAAAGCACCGAGCGCTGAACAGAAATGGATTACATTCTGCACGATAATATTTTTAATCATCCTATCAACGCTCTTTGCGCTACTGGTTGATAATCTCTACACATTAATTCTGTTTACATTTTCAATCGCTGCAGGTGTTGCGCCTGTTTACATTTTACGCTGGACTTGGTATAGAATAAATGCCTGGTCGCAATTAAGTGCAATGCTAAGTTCAGCCTTATTTACCCTTATTTATCCTCTTTTTCACGAGGCCTCTCCATTAAAAGATTTTCCAATGGAGGAATCAAGAATTTTAATTGTGACCATACTCACCACCGCGACCTGGTTGCTTGTTACATTTGTTACTCCGAATACGTCTTCTGAAGTTAGCGAAAAAATGTTGTTTCTCATTGATAATCCACGTCAGCATTATAAAAAAATAGGATTAGCGTTACTATTAGGGGTGTTTATGATCCTAATTGTTGCGTTTATTACCTGGAGTTTTCTATCTTATATTAGTCGCTGATTTCTCCCACCAGGTTTGTGTGTAATAAACCCTTAATTTTATCCGTGTTTACCTCCGTAGCAAGTAAATATTGAAGCTTCGCGAGTGCAGCTTCGGTCGTCATGTCTTTTCCGCTTATAACACCAACTTTTTCGAAAAATGAACTTGTTTGATAAGCCCCTTGTTTCACTGAACCTGAACTACATTGAGTGACGTTCAACACTATTCCGCCTGATTCAATGTATTGGGTGATAAAAGCCTGAAACTCGGGATGACTCGGTGCATTTCCCGCGCCAAATGATTCTATTACTAGGGCTTTATTTATCGAGACGTCAAACAAGTTTGCATAAGACCTCACCGGAATTCCTGGATAAAGTCTAATTAAACCAACAGAAGCGGTCATTTTTTTTGTAAATATCACCTCGTTTTCATGCGTTCGAAAAAGTTTATCGAAGGCGTATTCAATTGTAACACCCGCAACTGCTAACTCAGGATAATTTGGAGACTGAAATGCCTCAAATTGATTCGCTGAAACCTTTGAGCAACGATTCCCTCTGTATAAGGAATATTCAAAATACACGGCGACCTCCTGCACAATGGGTTCGCCAAGTTCATCTGTTGCTGCTGCAATTTCAACAGCTGTAATTAAGTTCTCTTTTCCATCTGTTCTTATGGTGCCAATTGGCAATTGCGATCCTGTTAAAATCACAGGCTTGCGAAGTCCCGATAACATGAAACTTAAAGCAGAGGCGGTAAATGCCATGGTGTCTGAACCATGTAAGATGACAAAACCATCAAAGTGCTGATAGTTTTTCTCTATTATTTCTACCAAATCTGTCCAATGACACAATGTCATCTCAGAAGAATCAATTGGGTGGTCAAAACTTACCGAAGAAATTTCCAGGGGAAAACGCTCTAGTTCGGGAACCTGCTCATATAAGTGGTTAAAATTGAAACTTCTCAATTCCCCTGTTTTATGGTCCTTAACCATGCCTATCGTTCCGCCGGTGTATATTAATAATATCCTACGCATTTCTTTTTAAATATTCCTCGATTTGAAATAACTCGCTTGCATTATTTGCCGTTATGGATGCAATTTCCTCATAAGACAAAGCATAAACTTCCGACAACTTTTCACACACATGTGCGATAAAACTACTTTCATTTCTTTTGCCGCGATGAGGTGAAGGGGCCAAATACGGGGCATCTGTTTCAAGCACTATGTGATGAAGTGGTATTTTTTCCAAGACATTGACAATTTTAGCGTTTTTATAAGTCACGACCCCTCCAATTCCTAATTTAAATCCACCATAGGAAAGTACTTTTTTCGCTTGCTGTTCTTGACCAGTAAAACAATGAAAAACCCCCGACAATTCAATTGTATTTTCTTCATCTAATATGGAAAAAACTTCGTCAAAAGCCTCCCTTACGTGAATGGCTATTGGTTTTTTTAACGCTTTTGCCCATCGAATTTGCTCTCGAAAAACTGTCTTTTGGGCCTCAACAAATGTTTTATCCCAGTATAAGTCTATACCAATCTCTCCCACTGCAATAAATTTATCTGGTTCTTGAAACAATTCCGTGCGAATTACTTCAAGCTGTACTTGCCAATCTTTCTTAACATAGGAAGGATGTAGACCCATCATAGGGAAACAATTTCGATGCTTTTCATTTAACGCGTACATCTTGGGTATGCTCTCCACATCAATGTTTGGAAGAAGCACATAAGCGCCTTGAACCTCTTTAAAACGGGTTAACATTTCTGATCGGTCCGATAGAAATTCATCTTCGTAAAGATGTGCATGTGTGTCAATTAGCATTAAAACAGAGAATAGCTAAAACCAAATTGAATGGGGTGAACAGATTCGCCTTGCTTAAACATTTCACTCAACTGATACGCAGTGAATATAGCCATTGTTCTGCCGCCAAAACGACAATGAATACCATAACGCAAACCGAAATTCGGAGCTAAAGCTATTTTCGTGCGGTCTCCATTCCGAAATTTAGTGATTTGTTGCACCGGAAACCCGTATCCAATATAACCACCAACATTTACTTTCCATGCTCTTGCCTTAGGTTTTCCGAATCGAAATTCAAAAGGAAGAACTAAGCTGTTTTCACGAAATATATTATGCTTGTACAGGTCAGTAGTTTCCTTTTCGCATAGTTCTATTTGATTGTGCAACATGTTCGTTTTATGCTGTGAATACACATTGCTTAATCCATATCTTAACCCATAGCCAATGGAAAAAGATGTTGCTTTTTTAAAACGCTTTTCAAACATCACGTTAGCATTAAACCCGATACTTTTCCATGAAGCTGAAATATTGCCGTGAGTTTTACTAAGCCAATCGTTATAGGTTACATCAATTATAAACCTATCGTATTTGTGAAGCCTTGAATCTTTTAATGGCCTCAACCCGTTATAATGCCAAAGCAATCCTGGTTTGTAACGAGAAATTAACTTTTCTTGCTGGCCAAAAGAAATAGTTGAAATAAATATCAAGAAGATGACGGTTGTTTTCAAAACTATGAATTTAAATATTTTTCCCAATTCCATGCATCCATAACGGCATCTTCTATGGTTCGTTCCGCTTTCCAAGCAATTTTTTTGAATGAACTATCTACGTTAGCGTAAATTTCGACCACGTCTCCTTCTCTTCTGGGGCCGAATTTCCAATTTAACTTTAATCCTGTTTTGGTTTCAAACGCCTGAATTAGTTCTAACACTGTTGATCCTTTTCCCGTTCCAACATTTAAATAATCTAACGTGCCGACCGTTTGTTTCCAAAGAAATTGTAAGGCACGAACATGAGCCTCTGCCAAGTCTACAACATGGATAAAATCACGCACACATGTCCCATCTTTTGTTGGATAATCGTTTCCAAAAACAATTAATTGTTCCTGTTTACCAATGGCTGTTTGGGTGATAAATGGGAGTAAATTATTTGGTCTTCCAATAGGAAACTCCCCTATCAAAGCACTTTCATGGGCGCCTACCGGGTTGAAATAACGTAAATTCATAATGCGCAGCTGAGGCGCAGAACGGAAGGTGTCTGCAATTATTTGCTCTCCCATCCACTTCGTGTAACCATATGGAGATTCCGGAAGGAGTTTAGGAGTTGATTCCGTAACCTCCTTTTGTCCTTGAGGCTCTCCATAAACAGTACAAGACGAAGAAAAAACAAAATTGTTAACGTGGTTTTTTATCATGCATTCCAACACATTGACCAGCCCTAATATATTATTACGGTAATACTTCAATGGTTCTGAAACAGACTCTCCAACCGCTTTATAAGCAGCAAAATGAATGACGCCTTCAAACGTATATTGCTTGAAAAGGGCATCTAAACTTTCTTGGTCACAAACGTCGATTTCGCGTAATAAAGGAAGTTTGCCTAAAATAGATTCTAATCCTTTTAGTACTATCCTGTTTGCGTTTCGAAAATCGTCAACAATAACAGGTGTGTATCCGTTCTGAACAAGGGATACCACTGTGTGTGAACCGATATAACCAGCGCCTCCCGTTACCAATACAAACTTGCTCATCTATTCAAAGTTAAAGCAAATTTCGCGTATCTTCGGGACATTGGAGAAAAACAACATAAATATTCGACAATTTGCTCCTAAAAAACAAGGCCCGGGGTACTTGTTCAGATTTGTAATTTACGCAATTGTTCTTGGAGCGCTACTTTGGTTGATCTATGATCGATTGAATGAAGTGAACAATAACCCTCCAAAAGTGTTAAAAAAAGAGCACAAATCACCGCCACCTCAAATCGAAATAGAATGAGCTATGTTATTGCATTTTTAAGTTTTTTACTTTCGTCATCGAGTAACTACTCATTGACCGTAGAAGTGAAGAACGTTCCAAATAACAAAGGGACTGTTTACGTTGGTTTGTTTCGTCCACAAGATGAGTGGCCAACATACGGAAAACAATTCAAAGGAAAAGTAGTAAGTGCTGTCAAAGGAAAAACAGTCGTAACTTTTACGGGATTACCCGCCGGAAAATATGCTCTTGCCGTATATCACGACGAAAACAAAAACAACAAACTTGACAAAAATCTTGTTGGAATGCCAACAGAAATATATGGTTTTTCGAACAATGCTAGAGCCACTTTCTCAGCCCCGGATTTCTCAGACGCCCAAATTAGTTTATCAAAATCAATCACCCATAGTATCCTGTTGAAATAATATTGTTCTTTCCTTACCTTTGGGAAAAACAATTTATGAAATACTATTTTTCTTTCGTTGCGCTAATCAGTGTGTTTTCAAGTTTTTCTCAAGAGGAGCTTTTATTTCAAAAACCCTCTACACCAATTTTACAACTCGCCGACTACGAACGCCCACCTTCTATTTCGATGGACAACAGGAAACAAATGGTATTATTTTCATGCCGAGACACGTATAAAACACTTCAAGACTTGAATCAAGAGGATCTTAGATTGGGTGGGCTACGGGTAAATCCAACATTACATATTTCTTCCACTCAAACGTATGTGACAAATCTTAAGTTAAGAAAACTTCTTGATACAAAAGGAGAGCCTACCCAAGTAAAAAACCTACCCAAACAACCAAAAATAACTTTTATTACATGGTCTCCTGACGATTCTAAAATTGCTTTTGTTAATATGGATGAAGCAGGACTGAGCTTATGGTTGATAAATGTAGAAACAAAAGAAGCAACCAAACTTAGCGATCTTAATCTCAATGCTGCAACAGGAATGCCTTATAGTTGGAATAAAGACGGAAGTGCTTTACTGGTAAAAACAGTTATCGAAAATAGACCCCCACTTGCAGATACGAGAAAAGAACTTCCCAAAGGTCCTACAGTATCGGTGGCTGAAGGGAAAGTTTCACAAAACAGAACCTATCAGGATTTATTAAAAAACCCAACTGATGAACGCAACTTTGAAATTTTAGTGAAGTCTGAACTTAAAAAAATTGATGTTTCGGGTAAGGTTAGCAACTTTCTTCCCGCTGATTTATATATTGGCATGTCCTATTCACCCGACGGAACACATTTACTTGTAACAACTATTCAACGACCATTTTCTTACTTGGTACCCTATAGTAGATTTCCTATGTCTCAAAAAGTATATAATTCCTTGGGGATCCTCATTAAAGAAGTGAACACCGTACCATTAGTTGAAATCATGCCAAAAGGATTTGCCGCTGTGAGAGCCGGTAGGAGAAATGTTTCTTGGAGAAACGATGCGCCTAACACCTTGATGTTCGTAGAGGCACTAGACGGTGGAGATCCGGCAAAAACAGTTGACTTTCGAGATGAAGTGTTCAGTTGGGAGGCTCCATTTACTAAAGAGCCAACATCACTTTTAAAAGTGAAACAACGTTTCAGTGATGTTTACTTTTCGGATCAAAACTTTATGATTGTCAAAGACTCCTGGTACGACACACGAAACGAAAAAACATATTTAGTAGACCTGACTACAAATACAAATAAAATAATTCTCGACAGAAATTATCAAGACGCCTATGGTGACCCCGGTGTATTTCAGCAAGAAAAAGGAAAATATGGCGCCAATGTACTTGTGGTTAATGATAACAAACTTTTATTGTTTGGTGATGGCTTTACCAAAGACGGACAGTTCCCTTTTATCGATGAATTCGACATTAAATCCTTAAAAACCACACGTCTCTACCGAGCAAATTTTCCAACTAAAAAAATCGATCTTTTAGATGTTTTTGATAAAAAGAAAGGGTTATACCTCGTGCAATTACAAAGTAAAGCAGACTTCCCAAATTACTATCTTTTATCAGCTAAAACGAATAAAACAACTCCATTAACTTTTTCTAAAAACCCGTTTGAATCTATTAAATCTGTTGAAAAGCAAGTAATCAAATACAAAAGAAGTGACGGTGTAGAGCTCTCCGGAACCTTATATCTTCCCGTCGGTTATGATAAAAATTTGAAACCTAAAGTTCCTCTATTGATTTGGGCTTACCCAGAAGAATTTAAAGACAAAAACAGCGCCGGTCAAAGCAAACAGAACCCCAACGAATTTACTTTTCCAAACTATGGGTCATTCGTTTATTGGGTTACAAAGGGATACGCTGTATTAGATGATGCTTCCTTTCCAATCATTGGAGAAGGAAACGAAGAGCCTAACAATACCTTTATAGAACAATTAGTTGCTAACGGAAGAGCAGCCATTGACGCGGTAGATGCATTAGGTTTCATAGATAGAACAAAGGTGGCCGTGGGCGGGCATTCGTATGGAGCCTTTATGACTGCAAACCTATTGACACACTCTGAAGATTTTGCTTGTGGAATTGCTAGGAGCGGAGCATATAACAGAACTTTGACACCCTTTGGTTTTCAGTCTGAGCAGCGAAATTTTTGGGATGTCCCTGAGACTTACGGTAAGATGTCTCCATTTTTCACAGCAAGCAAAATGGACAAGCCTTTGCTTTTGATACATGGCGAAGCAGATAACAATCCGGGAACATTTACCTTGCAAACAGAACGCTATTTTCAGGCCATTAAGGGTCTTGGCGGTAAAGCACGAATGGTTATTTTACCTAAAGAAAGTCATGGGTATTCTGCGAAAGAAAACATTTTACATGTATTGTGGGAACAAGAGCAATTTTTAGATAAACACTTGAAATAATCGGTGACTTACTTTCATTGCTTTAAGAAAGATGTAACGGGAATTCCTCTTCCGAAGTTATTTACCTATCCGTTTTATTACGAGCCTCATCCACTTGCCGAAATTGCAGCAGACCAATTGCAACAAATTTTACTAAAAAACCCTTGGGGCCACCCGTTCGGACTGAATGGTGAACAAAAACCTATAGGTAAAATGTTTGGTGTATTAGTGGTTAAAGAAGCCGACGGGTCTTTGGGTTTTTTAGCCGCTTTTTCAGGTAAGTTGGCAGAAAACAACCATCACAACGGATTTGTTCCTCCCGTTTTTGATCTTCTTGAAACGGCTGGTTTTTTTAAAAAAGAAGAAGCGTTAATCAATGAATTATCGCATAAAATAGATGCCCTAGAAACCTCCGCGGATTACACCTCATTGTGTGTAAAACTAGAGAAAACTATAAGAGAATCTCAAATGTCTGTTGCGCAAACTAAAGCTCAAATTCTTTTAAATAAGTCGGCGAGAAGTGATAAACGTGCTGAAGCATTGTCAAAGTTAGCGACTGGGGAATATCTATCTTTGGAAAAAATCTTGCAAGAAGAGAGTAAGGCTGAGCAAATCCGCCTGAAACAATTAATTCGTGAAAATAAATTAAAAATTGCGGAAATAGATAATAAACTCACTGTTATCAAAAAGCAAATCTCTGCGCTAAAACAACAACGCGCTAATGACTCTTCTCGCTTACAACAACGTATTTTTTCCTCTTATACTTTTTTGAATCGTGAACAAAAAGAAAAAAGTTTACTTGAAATTTTCTCACAAACTTCCTCGCCCACGCCTCCTGCAGGAGCTGGAGAATGCGCTGCGCCAAAATTGCTTCATTATGCTTTTTCCAAGCAACTCTCCCCGATTTGTATTGCAGAATTTTGGTGGGGGGCATCACCAATCTCTGAAGTTAGGATTCACAAGCAATTTTATCCGGCTTGTCGAGGGAAATGCGAACCGATTTTAATGAATCATATGCTCCAAGGAATTCTACTGAATGAAAATCCACTTTTAAAACAGGCAGAAATTACCGAAATAGAAGTTGTTTACGAAGATGAATATCTAATGGTCGTTGATAAACCCGCTGAATTTCTTTCTGTTCCAGGTAAAAACATGCAAGATTCAGTATATGAGCGGATAAAGCAAATGAGACCTGATGCAAGCGGCCCGTTATTGGTGCATCGACTAGACATGTCAACTTCAGGGCTACTCGTGGTAGCGAAGTCGATAGAGGCTTATAAAAAACTTCAATTTTTATTTATTAAGAGAAAAGTTGAGAAAAAATACGAGGCGCTTCTTGAGGGAGTTATTTCGAAACCAAAAGCCGGAGTAATTAATCTTCCGCTTAGGCTCGATATTGATAACAGACCCTTTCAACTTGTATGTTACGATTTTGGGAAAGCAGCCATAACGGAATATGAGGTGATTGACATTAAAGACAATAGAACGCGTATTTCATTTAAACCATTATCAGGTAGAACGCATCAATTACGTGTCCACTCGGCACATATACTAGGCCTAAATTGTCCGATTGTCGGTGATGATTTATATGGAAAAAAAGGTGAGCGACTTTGTTTACATGCTACAGAGTTAACATTTATTCATCCGTTTAAAAAATCATTGTTAACGCTTAAAAGTCAAACCCCTTTCTAAGAATGACAACTATACCAGAGATTCATAATTACCACCAACTATTTGAAAAGCACGTTCAAATAAAACTTAAAGAAATACATGGCATAATAAAAGCAGTTTTACCTGAAGCACAAGAACTAATTAGCTACAAAATGCCCGCTTTCAAGCAAGGAAAAGTATTGGTTTATTATGCTGGCTACAAAAATCACATTGGTTTTTATCCTACAGCCAAACCCATTGAACACTTCAAGGAACAACTTACTAATTTTAAATGGTCGAAAGGAGCAATACAACTTCCTTTAGACCAGCCGCTACCCAAAAACCTAATTCAGGATATCACCTTATTTCGTTTAAAACAAGTAACAGAAAAAGATTAATCTTTAAATGGTCGAATTTGTTTGATATATATTTCACGAGATGGACCAACTACTTTAAACTCTAAATCTAGTCCATAATTATAATAGGTTTCTTTCGGTTTTTTAAGGTCATAATACACTTTCTTTAGCACGGAGATTTCCCGTGTTAAACGATTTATTTCACTATCCAACAATACTTTGTCTACCCCTTTCGGTAAAATATTCGAGTATGTCAAATACTCTACAATGGATTTTTTACCATAAAAGGAATCGTTTTTATCCGAGTAACAAATAACTTGCTCACAAACGGCTGAATCTGGGGGGATAACAACACTAGTCTCCCCATATTGCGCATTAATCACGAAGCCCCTATAATTAGGTCGATACAAATTCTTTGTGATAACGACACCATTGGCCAACTCGGCTTCAAAATTTCGGTGACACAAAACACCCATGGCAACCGATTCTTGATCAATCCCAAAATAATCTCTTTCCATAAAGGGACGAAATCCCCAGGCGCTTGCCCAAACTGTTTTTATTGCTTTTTCTATTGTCTTTTTTGGGTGATCCAAATATCCCGTTTTGGACGTATATAATCCTGCCCCATTAAATCCATCGAGATCTTCTGCGTTAGTTGAAGACCGGAACCTAAAGGAACTATATCCATGGTGCTGCATCCATCTTTGGACCTGTCCAATCAATGAACTATCTACTGCTTGCTTCATGATGCGCTTTTGAATACTATCTAATTTCAACTGCAATTCTTTTAAGTCATAGCCAAATTTCTTACGTGCAATCAATTCATTTATTAAGCTATCCGCTCCACATCGCTTTAGGTGTTGGTCGTAATAGTACATTGGAATAGCACATGCAGCCTCTGGAAATTTCACGGTTAATTTCTTTTCTTTAATTGTTTTTCTCATCAGTGCAAAATTAGCAGCCTTTCCTCCTACCCGCGAAATATCCTTTAGCCCCAATTCACTAATAGGAATTAGTCGTATGTCCTGAAGTTTTTTTTCTAGAATGATTTTCTTTTTATTTTTCAATTTATTTTCCCAATAACTCATTACCGTGCTTGAGTCAGATTCGGTAAAAAAATATCCAGATTCATTCACTGTCATACTTACGAATTTCCCCCGCCACTTTGTAAGAAGGCTATCAGAAAAAGCAGTTTTTAGGGCCAGCATTGGTGTGCCTCTGTTCTGACAAAGTAAGGTTATGTGGCTAAGGGGGGTTTGAAAATCTGTGGTTATCACACCGGCTACAGGGGGTAAGTCATCTGGCGTTCCATTGATGACAACGATGTCATAATAATTAGCTTGTTGACCATTGTGTACATCCGTAAATACTATTTTTCCTAATGACTTTCCGTCATTTAAAAGTTGTAAGTTTTGGCCTTCATACAAGGTGGAAGCATCAACCGTCGGAAATGTAAGTGAGGGTTTTAATTCGCGTAATCGATTCGTATTCAAAAATACCGCTATCTCCTTGGTTAAAAGAAAACTAGTGTAAATTTTTTGAAGAAGTGTAGAAATTTGATTTGGGCTGATATTGTCCGCCACGGAAAATTCCAACGTGTATAATCCAGCTTGTTTAAATCTGTTGATTGTTCCCATTAAAAATTGACGGGGACTAACAACTGTGTAGTTATCGTAATTAAACTGAACCCCATTGTTTGGATACCCTAAAACTTCTTGACAGAACGTCACATGGTAATCGTGGTATGCAGAGTTGATGTAATAAATTTTTCCTGATTTTGTATCTAGCACCACTTTAAGGGCATCAACTTCAGAAAATTTTGCTGCATTTGGCCTTCCCTTCAATAATTGAAAGTCTTGTTCAGATGAAATTTTTAATAGGTATTCAGGGCCTTTCTGTGACCATGTCAGACCTATAGTAAAGAAATAAATAAGTAAAAAACTAATGCGAGACTTCGACCCAATCGCCATGTTCCTTTATTAAATCTATCAAAGCTTGTACGGCGTCATTCTCTGGAATGTTTCTTTTTACTACTGTTTTTTCTTTGTATAAATTAATTTTACCTGGTCCAGTTCCTACATACCCATAATCCGCATCGGCCATTTCACCGGGCCCATTAACGATACAACCCATTATACCGATTTTAACACCCTTCAAGTGAGAAGTCTTTTCGCGAATTTTAGCAGTCGTTTCTTGTAAATCAAAAAGTGTTCTTCCACACGAGGGACAGGATATATATTCCGTTTTTGAAATACGTGTTCGCGTTGCTTGAAGTATCCCAAAAGATGTGGAATTAATCAATTGTAGGGGTTGCTCAGCTGATATCCAAATACCGTCTCCAAAACCATCAATAAATGTAGAGCCCATATCGGCAGATACCGCCAATTGAAATGTCTCAGCTTCTTTTTCATTTGAAATAGTCCGCATGATTACAGGATTTTTAAGTTCTTTTTTCGCATAATTCAAGCGAAATTGACGAAACAACTGTGTTTTGTTTGCGAACTTTGTTTGCACCACTAAAACTAACTGAGTATATTGACTACATTCAGCTAAGACCTCATCTTCGGCATTTACTAAAAGGAACGCTTTTTGATTTTTATCTAAAAACGAGAGATTTTCATTCGTCAAAAGAGGATAAAAACCCGGTTTATTTTGATGCTTCGTTTGCCATAATTCAAAAGTTGTAATAACTCCTAAAGTGCCGGGTAGTTCGAAATTTATTACGTTGTCACCAACAAAGATATAATCCGATGCAAGATCCTGAACATTCCACTTATCCAAGGGAACTGAATACACATAGCCTAGGCCATACAAACTTGCTGGTGTAATTTCTTGTCGATTAGACATATCACCTATCACCACAGGGACTTGATGATTGCCTATATTATGAACAGCAAAAGAATTGCTTCTTTCGTATTCAAAAGGATTATATGGCAATTCCGTGTGTTCTTCAGCTACAACTTTAATATTGTCGGTGTTTTGGCATTTTTCGGCTAATTTTCGTGCAACAGGAATCTCAAACTCCGGTTCTTCTGTAAGAGAAACGCGAATAGTGTCGCCGATTCCATCTTCCAACAAGGCTCCAATTCCGACGGCCGACTTAATCCTTCCGTCCTCACCATCACCTGCCTCTGTTACGCCAAGATGTAAGGGATATACTACCCCTCTCTTCAACATTTCGGCTACCAAAAGTCTATACGCTTGTACCATTACAATGGTATTGCTTGCTTTCATTGAAATCACCAATTGGTCGAAATCTAATTTTTCGCAAATACGTATAAATTCCATAGCGGATTGCACCATTCCTGCTGGGGTATCGCCATAACGACTTAAAATCCTGTCAGACAAAGATCCGTGATTCGTGCCAATACGCATTGCCGTTCCATGTTTCTTGCACAACAGCACAAGTGGCGTAAACTTCTCTTCAATACGCAAAAGCTCAGATTCGTAGCTTTCGTCGGTGTATTCTATTTCTTCAAATTTCTTTTTGTCGGCATAATTACCTGGGTTCACACGAACTTTTTCTACGAGTCCCGCGGCTATTTCAGCTGCATTGGGTGTAAAATGAATGTCTGCAACCAGTGGTGTGTTATACCCTTTTTCATTTAACACTTTTTTTATAACACCCAAGTTTATTGCTTCGTTTTTACTCGGGGCTGTCAATCGGACCAATTCACAACCTGCTTCAATCATACGAATAGATTGAGCAACAGAAGCATCTGTATTCATTGTATCGGTGGTCGTCATAGATTGTAATCGTATAGGACTCAATGCTCCCATCGTCACATTACCAATTCTTACTTCTTTAGTAGATAGTCGTTTTCTGTTTAAAAGGTCTATGCAATAAGACATTGTGTTTTAAATGATTAACAATTTATTGAATTTATTGTTTTATGGGGCTTGAAACCATTCGCTCAGTATGTTAAGCACCTCTGGAGAAATTGTTTGTTCTAATTGGCCGTATTCAGATACCGCACCCGTTTTCGTTTCCTGAAAAAGATGATTTAAATTTGGTAATTCTACGTATTTATTATTACCTGTAACGTTTAATACACTTCGTTCGATAGCGGCTAAATTTTCTTTGGAGGGAACCTGTAAATCATTATCTCCATTTAATGCAAGAACCTTACACGTAACACGGGTTAAGTCAAGGGTTGGATCATATGATAAAAAATACAACATCCAAGGGTTTACAAATGTATTGGTGGAAATTTCAACGAATTTCTCTTTAGAACCATATTTTTTGATTTCCTTTTTAGAGAGTTTTCTGGCGTATTTTCGAAATTCACCCTCCACAAATTCTCTGCACGAGCTCATGTCTTTCGCGACAACCATTCCTGAAAACAGTTTTTTATTGAAGGCGTTCAACTCTTGTATTTGTTTTTCCTTCATTCCTTCGGATCTCGCAATGAGTACTTGTTGCAAAAGCAATAACGAATCCCCCTTGATTCCTGGGCCAGCAAGCAAGGCGATTGAAGCTAAATCTCTTCTTTTTGCGCCGAGCATTACCGCCAACATAGCGCCTTCGCTATGACCACAAACAGAAATTTGATCTTTATTGATGAATGGGTGTCCCTGTAAATAATCTACAGCGGCCGAAGCGTCTTGCATAAAATCTTTAGATGTCGCATCCATAAAAGAAACCCCTGAAGACTGACCTGTCCCTCGATCATCGTAACGTAAAACCGCTATACCATTTCGAGTTAAATGATCTGCAATCACTAGAAATGGCTTATGGCCTAAAATTTCCTCATTGCGGTCTTGGGGTCCAGAACCACTTACCAGAACGACAGCAGAAAATGGACCTTCCCCTGGAGGTAATGTTAGGGTTCCAACAAGTTTTGCTTCTCCATTTTTAAAAACTGCCTCTTCTTCTCTGTATGGAAAAGGGGGTGTTGGTTCCTGAGGTCTTTTTGGTTTTTCCACCGCCGGTTCTTTCCGAGAAAGCGCCATTGGCGTGCTCATTCCGCCCTGCTTGAAGTTGCCTTGAATTTCTTCTCCTTTGAGCACTCCGGCATAAGAAACCCCTATGTTTTTGACTTCAAATGATAATCTATCCTCTTGTATTTCCACCTTAGTGGCTGGAATTCCAAATGCTCCTTGATCGGGACTGTCAAGAGTTCCCTTCCACGTGTTTTTGTCATTTGTAAGGTGTAAATTCAATCTCAGCTCTTGCCCCTGAATGGTTAATTTGCCATACCAAGAGCCTATCCAGTTTTGTTGTGCTAATGCAAGATTAACAGTGAAAAAAACAAATACTAGGCGAATCATTTAAAAAAGAACTTAACGATATCGTTACCATTAGCGTATATCATAAGTCCGAGAAGTAGTGCAATCCCAATGTACTGCGCAACCTCAAGAACGCGCTGCGGGGCCTCTTTACCCGTTATCATTTCGTATAATAGAAAAACAACATGGCCTCCATCCAATGCAGGAATAGGTAAAATATTCATAAAAGCCAAAATAATGGAAAGTAGTGCCGTGTTAAGCCAAAATGCCTGCCAATTCCACAAGGCTGGAAACATATTGCCAATTGAAGCAAAACCACCAACAGACGAAGCCCCTTTTTCAGTGAAAATAAACTTAAATTGAGCCATGTAATCACTTAAAGTATTGGCTCCGTAGGTGAATCCCTGAGAAATCCCTTCTCCAAAAGAATAATCTTTTATCGTGTAGGCTTTTTCATTTGCCACCCTAGTGTTCTTCATTTTAAACCCTAAAGTTCCGTCTTCCTTAACGTCCGATTTTAACTGTTTTGTTTCCTTTCCGCGCTGAACCGTTAGCGATACTTGTTTTCCCTTATAACGATATAATTCTGCTTGTAATTCATCAAAGTATGTTATGGTAGTGTTGTTCACTTTTAAAATAGAATCTCCTTTGGTCAATCCGGCGCTTTCTGCTGGACTATCTGCAACCACTTCATCAACAACCGCAGCGTACATTCGAAAACTTACCATCGGCATGGCACCGGCATGAAACAAATCCATGTCTATTCCTTCGGGAAGTGAAATCTCTTTCACCTCGCCGGATTTTTTCAGTACAGTTAGGTTTTTAGCATCACGAAGGAGTACTTCTTTATTGATCTCATTAATACTATTGACCTCTTTTCCTTCAACTTTAATTATTCTGTCTCCCGACTCAATTCCATATGTGTTCATGTATGGGTGCACGCTCATCCCTTCGGAAAGTTTAGTTGTGTCCACTTGTTCAGAACCCCAAACCAATAGCACCGCCATATAAATAATAAACCCTAAAATAAGATTTACAGTAACCCCACCAATCATGATAATGAGGCGCTGCCATGTTTTCTTTGAACGAAATTCCCAATCTTCTTTGGGTTTTTCTAATTGCTCCTTATCCATTGATTCGTCAATCATTCCGGCAATTTTTACGTACCCACCTAATGGAAGCCATCCTATTCCCCATTCTGTGGTGTTTTTGTCTTCCTCCCACTCCTCTGGGGATTTTTTACTGAACCAAGAAGTCTTCCATGTTCCATTTACTTTTTTGAATCGGAATAAAGAAAAGTACGGGTTAAAGAACAAGTAGAATTTCTCTACGCGTGTTTTAAATAAGACGGCAGGTATAAAGTGCCCGAGTTCGTGAAGTGTAACAAGAATAGCTAACGATAAAAAAAGTTGTGCTGCTTTAATCCAGAATTCCATTTAATGCGTTTTTATTAATGCCACAAATATACGCGTAAACTTTAAGTATTGTGAATTCAAGAATTTGGCTTGGTTAATAAATACTAAAAAACGGAAACAATAATTGAACTAATGATTTATACTTTTTCCTCCGAATCGATATGTCAAAAAGAATTTCGCGGAACTGCCCCAATCGTAATATTGAGGATAAAATTCATCCCATTCATGATTGGACCGATACAACCCTAATTCTAATCCAAATTGGACGCTTTTGGTTAGGTTAAACTGAGCGCCTAATAAACAACCTATCTTATAATAAACATATTCCCCGGCAGGAACATATTTGTATGGTTGGGGGTAACTTTGTCCAAGAAGTTCTTCCTCCATTTTTAATCCCTTGCCTACGCCTAGAGTCGGAGCCACAAGTAAAGTAATTTTATTTAACCCGTTTAGGTAGTAAAGAGGTTCAATCCCTATTTCTCCAATAATTGTCTTTCGGGCAAAATGAAAATATTTATCCGTGCTAAACGTAACCACTTTTTCTGGTAAAGGAAATCCCACCCTGAAAGGAACCCTAAGGGCAAAGTTCTTATTGAGTTCTCTTTGGACAAAAAAATCAACATTAAGGTTTGAGGAAAAATATGAATTTCGGAACAATTCATAAAAATAAGTTGGTCTTATTAAAGAAAAAAGATTTAATCCAATGCTGTAAGGACTATATGAATATGCCGTTTTCCAAGAGGGAAGTCGCAGTGCTTTCGCTTCTTTTTTCTGCTTTTGCTTTTTGTATTTTATGTCCGAATAAATTCTCAATGCTCCCATGGGAAAACTCTCCCCTTCTAGATTCATGTAGGCTGCCTCTGCTGAAAATGCGAATCCACTTTTATTGAGAAATTGCACACCGACAGGAATGTAAGCTAAACCCGTTCCATAACCTGAGAACCCATCCGTAATCAGCGCCGCACCAAAAGCCACTCCCAAATAGGGCGAAATTTTAGTTGGTTTATCGGCCTTACCAAAATAATATCGACTCGCAATATGGGCTCCAGAAATAGCAACTAAAGATCCAGCACCGAACTCAACACTGAAATTATGACTAAAGAACCTTTCATAATTAGCTGAAAAAAAACTAGGCCCTCCTAAACTAACACCGACATGATTTTTATAAATTCGCCGTAAGTTTTTTTGAGGAACCGAATCGTTTTGAGCCAAGCTAAATTTTGCTATTACACAAAGTAAAAGCGCAAGAATTGGTTTTTTAATGCTTGTTTTCATTCTATTTCAATGTTGTATTTTATTAATAAACCTGATAGCCCCAAAGTCGAAAACTTTGCGCCTTTTAATTTATTGATTTCAAGATCTATTGTATAAGTTAAAAGAAGAACGAAAATCAGCTTTCTCAAGAAATGTATGTTCAAAGGTTGCCAGCATTAAATCACAGTTTTCAAATATAGCGTTTGTCAAATCTGATTCAGTAAAGTCGACTTCTTTAAGTTGCGAGTATTTAAACACCGTGTTTTTTATTTTCAACGGATAAAAAGAAGAGTTGGTTAATTGACATTGATCTAACGTAAAAGAAAGCCCGAATGAATGACAGTCCTCAAATCGAAGACCTAGCAATTTACAGTATTTAAAATTAACCTCTCTGAATACTGTTTTATTAAGCAAGGCTAGACTCAGGTTGCATTCTTGGAACAAACAATCAATAAACTTGAAGTCTGAAAGGTCAAGTTCAGAAAAGTTACACGCTATAAAAACACAATTTTCATATTCTCCTTTTTGAATGATGGAGGATTTTTCAAACGTGAGGCCTGATAAATAAGTATCGCTCATTTATTAGTGTTTTATGGGCTAATGCGCCTCTAACCAATTGTTCGCTAACTTCAGCTCTACCTCCATCGGAACGTCCATTTGAACAGCTTTTTCCATTGCTTCTTTTACCAATAGTTGCATTAGTAACTCTTCTGAAACATGAACGTCAAACACCAATTCGTCGTGTACCTGCAATATCATTTTAGATTTCACGTTTTCAGCTTTCATCTTGCTATGAACCGCTACCATTGCTAATTTTATAATATCGGCAGCAGAACCCTGTATCGGCGCGTTAATAGCATTTCGTTCGGCATAGCCTCTTACTACTGCATTGGCAGAATTGATGTCCGGTAAATATCTTCTGCGTTTCATTATTGTTTCTACATAGCCGACTTCCCTTGCTTGTGAAATCGCGTCGTCCATGTATTTTTTAATGGTTCCAAACTGCTCAAAATAAGCATCGATGATGGTTTTTGCTTCGGTTCTCGAAATGTTTAGGTTTTGTGCTAGTCCAAAAGCCGATTGCCCGTATATTATTCCGAAATTAACTGCTTTTGCGGCACTTCTTTGATCCCTCGAAACCTCATCAAGCGAAACATTAAAAACATTGGCTGCCGTCGCGGCATGGATGTCCTTTCCTTCTCTAAAAGCAGTAATCATATTTTTATCCCCGCTTAACGCTGCAATGATGCGCAATTCAATTTGCGAATAATCAACAGCCATTAATTTGTATTCTGAACTTCTAGATACAAATGCTCTTCTAATTTCTCGGCCTTTTGCAGAGCGTATGGGAATGTTTTGAAGATTTGGGTTATTTGAGCTTAAACGTCCTGTGGCTGTTACCGTTTGCATAAAATTCGTGTGAATTCTACCATCAATTGGGTCGCACAAGACAGGCAGCGGGTCCACATAGGTGCTTTTCAATTTCCTTAGCTGGCGGTATTCAAGAATTAACGGAACTATTGCATGGTCGTGCTCAAATTTTTGAAGCACATCCTCTGAAGTGGCGTATTGACCAGTTTTTGTTTTTTTCGCTTTATTTGAAATCTTTAGATGATCAAACAAAACCTCTCCAAGTTGTTTGGGAGAATCAATGTTAAATGAAACGCCTGCCAAATCTTTAATTTGTTCATCCAATTTTATTAACGTCTCGTCTAATTCTTTCGAGTATTCTTCCATCGCGGGAACGTCTATTGAAATTCCTTCTTGCTCCATGTCTTTCAAAACCTCAACCAATGGCATTTCCATGTTATAAAACAAGTCGTGCAGGTGTGGCTTTTGTATTTCGGGTTCAAACAATTGTTTTAGCTGAAAGGTAATATCCGCGTCTTCACAAGCATATTGGTAAACTTCCTCTGGAGACAGATCTCGCATGTTTCCTTGCCCTTTTCCTTTTTTGCCGATTAGCGTTTCGATTGATATCGGCTGGTACTGCAAATAATACGTTGCTAAAAAATCCATCCCTTGTTTTGCTTCGGGATTAATTAGATAATGTGCTATCATCGTATCAAATGTTGGCGCAGCAACACTGATGCCGTATCGATGTAACACCTTTAGGTCGTATTTAATGTTATGGGCTATTTTCTCAATCTTTTCCGATTTAAAAAAAGGCTCAAATTCTCGAACGATTGATTTTGCTGCCTCAAAATCTGAGGGCACAGCGACATAAAAGGCTTCTCTTTCTTTGTATGAAAAGGAAAACCCTACTAAGTCGGCATGCATGGCTTCAATATCGGTGGTTTCTGTATCAAAACACACTTGGTTTTGTTGTAAAAGCAAGTTTATCAGCTCTTTTCGCTCCTCTGGTGAAGTAATTAAGTGATAACTCGGTCTTTCCGTAACAATGGTTTTGTATTGCTTTGTCTCCAAAGGTTCTTGAGGCT
>JBIJBD010000084.1:0-10509 GCA_044345395.1 Crocinitomicaceae bacterium
AAAAGATCCAGTTGGTTTATATCGGGAGATATTTGCTTCTGGGAGTCGGCAACAACAACAATCTCTTCTCCTATAATTCTCCGCGCTAAATTTCTAAATTCTAGTTCCGTAAATATTTCTTTTACTTTTTCGGAATCTGGATCACACATAACAAGAGCCTCTTCATCAAAGGTTACCTCTACATCGGTTATAATTGTTGCTAAACGTTTGGAAACTATACCTTGCTCTGCAAAAGCTATTACATTTTCTTGTTGCTTGCCTTTTAATTCATGTGTGTTTTCTAACAGCTTTTCTATAGAACCGTATTTAGCAATGAGCAGCTTGGCTGTTTTCTCTCCAATACCTGGGATTCCTGGAATATTGTCGGATGCATCACCCCATAGACCTAAAATATCAATAACCTGCAGTGGATTTTGAACCTCGAATTTTTCGCAAACCTCTTTAATTCCTAAAATTTCTGGTGGGTTTCCTCCGCGTCCCGGCTTATAAATAAATGACTTTTCTGTAACCAATTGACCATAATCTTTATCAGGTGTCATCATATATGTAAGAAACCCCTTTTGATCAGCAATTTTTGCCATAGTCCCGATAACATCGTCTGCTTCAAATCCCGCAACTTCTAGAATGGGCACATTAAACGCTTCTACAATTTTTTTTATTGGGGAAATCATGGAACGAATGTCCTCAGGCATTTCTTCACGATGTGCCTTATAGGCTTCAAAATCAACCATTCGCTGAGTTGATCCTCCAGGGGGATCAAAAACAACCGCTAAATGCGTAGGTTTTTCATTTTTAATAACATCTATCAACACATTAGTAAATCCAAAGGCGGCAGAGGTGTTTTGTCCTTTACTATTTATTCTTGGGTTTTTTGCAAATGCAAAATATGCTCGATAAATCAACGCGTATGCATCTAAAAGAAATAATTTTCTGGGGTGTTCTTTTGATAGCATCTATGGTTTTTTAAATGGGTTTAACATTTTAGGACTAATTTTTTTATCAAATTCAACGGGAAATTTTTTAGAAAAAAACAAAACACCACCCTTAAGGTCGCCTTTTAAAACAACCCGTACAGAGTCTTTTAACATCAACGGCATCGCTTTTAACATGGCGCCAGATTCCAGTTCTATTCTCAGTGGCACTTGCAATTCTGACGTTTTTCTTCCTTTTGCTGAAATTTTCTTTTCTAGGTAAATTTTACCAAAGCTCTTTCCCTCTACTTCTAAATCAAGAACAGACTTTTTAACTTTCAGGGCGTAAATGTTAGGGTTGTACACCATTGGTTTTAAGGTGAATGAAACTTCAGAACCCGACAGTTTACCCATTTCATATCCATTCATTCCTTTGAATTCCGGCTCTTTAAAAGTCACACACGAAGCTTGGGTCAAAAGAGCTGCTATGAAAACAAGATTTTTCATTTGCAAGAAAGATTTGCGTATGCCTCATAAAAATAAGGAATCGTCTCTATTCCTTTGTAGAAGTTGAACAACCCGAAGTGCTCGTTCGGTGAGTGTATAGCGTCGCTATCTAATCCAAACCCCATCAGAATAGTCTTTAAACCAAGTTCTTTTTCGAACATGGCTATTATTGGAATACTTCCGCCGCTCCGAACCGGTATTGGTTTTTTACCAAACGCTTTTTCATAAGCAATGCTAGCCGCTTTAAAACCCACAGAGTCTATCGGCGTAACAGCAGCTTCTCCTCCATGGTGAGGCTTTACAACTACCGTAACACTGTTTGGTGCAATTGTCTCAAAATGCGTCTTAAATAATTGTGTTATTTCTTCTGGATCTTGATCCGGAACGAGACGCATGGAAATTTTTGCAAACGCCTTAGAGGCAATTACCGTTTTTGCCCCTTCACCTGTGTAACCTCCCCAAATTCCATTCACGTCTAAGGTTGGGCGAATAGATCCACGCTCAAGTGTTGAGTACCCCGCCTCCCCCATTACATCTTTTAAGTTAAGTGCTTGACAGTACTTTTCATGTGAAAACGGTGCTTTTGCCATTTCGAATCGTTCTTCATCCGATAACTCAACCACTTTATCATAAAATCCTGGTATCGTAATTTTACCCTTATCGTCATGTAGTGAAGCTATCATCTTGGCCAAAACATTAATTGGATTAGCCACACAACCCCCATAAAGACCCGAATGTAAGTCTCTATTCGGCCCGGTAACTTCTACTTCGACATAGCTCAACCCTCTTAGGCCTGTTGTGATAGAAGGAACGTCATTTGCCAACATTCCTGTATCAGACACTAAAATAATATCTGCACTTAATTTATCCTTGTTCTGTTTAACAAAATCCGCTAAATTCTCACTACCGATTTCTTCTTCGCCTTCTATCATAAACTTCACATTACAAGGAAGCTCTCCTTCACTAATCATCGCTTCAACTGCTTTTATATGCATAAACATTTGTCCTTTGTCGTCGCAAGCTCCTCTTGCGAACACGGCTCCGGCTGGGTGAATTTCTGTTTCTTTAATTACCGGTTCAAAAGGTGGAGAATTCCACAAATCTAATGGGTCAGCCGGCTGAACATCGTAGTGACCGTAAACTAAAACTGTTGGTAATTCCTCGTTTACAATTTTTTCGCCATAAACTAATGGATGACCTTTGGTTTGGCATACCTCCACGTTATCTATTCCTATTGCTTTTAATTCGTTTGCAAGTGTTTGCGCACATTCTTTCACTTGTTCTTTGAAACGCGGGTCCGCCGAAACAGACGGTATTCGCAAAAGGGATAATAACTCGTTAAGGAATCTTCCTCCTTCTTCATTAATAAATCGTTGGGTTTTTTGCATTTTGATCTATATTATTGTCTGTTCAAAATTGCAAAAAAGTAATCGTTTTCTGATGTGAAAACAAAACATTAATTTTGTGATGCAACTTTTTTGTACTTAAAGTTGTCTTTTTGACACTAAAATTAAACGTTTTGAAAAAATTATTTCTTTTTGCAATATTAATTAGCACTGTATGTATTAAGTCTCGCGCTCAAAGCATCGTTGTAAATAACGCCCAAACTCCTTCACAACTTGTAAACAATATATTACTTGGTTTTGGAGTTCAGGCTTTTAATATTACCATTAATGGAAGCCCTGCTCTATCCAACACACCAGTGAGTAATGTGACATCTTTTACAAATACAAATGCAGCATTTCCTTTCAATGCCGGATTACTGTTAACAACAGGTCTAGGCGCTGGGGCTCAAGGCCCAAACAATGCTACCTCATCTACATTAAACAATCCACCAACTACTAACGTGGCTTCTGATCCCCATTTAAATGCTATTGCAAACGGAACCGTAACAAACGGCGTTGTTCTTGAGTTTGATTTTATTCCATCGGGAGATACCATGAGTTTCCGATACATCTTTGGATCAGACGAATATCCTGAGTTTTCCCCTTCTTCTTTTAATGATGCTTTTGGTTTGTTTTTATGGGGGCCTGGTATTTCTGGTCCATACGCCTTAGGTGGATACCCTGCTGGGGGCACCAATATTGCCACTATTCCTGGGGGCATTCCCGTTACTATAAATAATGTTGGTGATGCATCTAATACAGCTTATTATGTTTTCAACGATAATGGTTCTACATACGGAACAGCCATTCAATATGATGGGACGACCGTTGTATTAACTGCTGCAGCTTCTGTACAGTGTAACCAAACATACCATATAAAACTAGCCATTTCGAATGTGGGAGACCAGTCATATGATTCGGGGGTTTTCTTAGAAGCGGGAAGTTTTGCTTCGGATGCTGTTGCTGTTACAGTTGCGACCGTATCAGGAGACACAACCATTGTGGAAGGTTGTACAGATGCAAATTTTATCTTTACTCGACCTGCAGGGCAACTTGATGATACATTAATGATAAATTATACCATTACAGGTGATGCTATTGAAGGGGTCGACTTCAACTTTTTGCCTGATACTATTATCTTTCTTCCCGGTGAAGACTCAGTTGTTATTAATTTAACCCCTACACAAGATGGTATTACAGAGGGTTTTGAATCTGTGATTATTACTGTAGAAATTATTAACCCGTGTAATGATACAATTTTTTCTCAAGGAACAATTTATATAGGAGAAGGGCCTATTATTAATATAACGGAGAACGACCCTACTGTTTTGTGCGCGACAGATAGTATTCCTTTATTTGCTTCTGCATCTGGGGGGTATGCCCCTTATACCTACTCGTGGACTGATGTCGGAGGAAATCCCATTGGCATAGGTGATACGATTGCAGGAGAAATTTATGAAAACGGAGCTATCCTTTACCTTGTCACAGCAACTGACAATTGTAACTTTTCAGGCACGGACACGGTTCTGTTAACGATGAATCAAACGCTTGCCATTGATACAATGGGTACCGTTCCCTCAAGTTGCCAACCAACAGGTGTTGTTTGGGGTATTGCAACAGGAACAACGGGAATTCCTTCTTATAATTGGACAGGTCCGGGCGCAAACAGTTCTAATTTTATAGATGCCTCAGTTTGGGAAGATATACCATCTGGATGGTACTACTTTACGGTAAGTGACAATGTTTGTCAGGTTAGCGATAGTGTTTTTGTTGATCTCCTTGACCCACCAGTTGCTTCATTTTCTGTTACGCCTTTGAGTGGATGCGCTCCATTAGAGGTGACTATTTCAAATAATAGTCAAAATGGCACTGCATATATTTGGTCTTTTGGTGATGGCGACACACAAACAACAACCGACCTAAGCTCATTAACCCATTCTTATGAAGACATTACTCAAAATCAAGGGTATACCATTCAATTAATTGTACAACAAGGTCCTTTTTGTAGCGATACATCCGTCATTGGAATTGTTACTACCGTTTGTGGTTGTACAGACCCAAATGCAACAAACTACAATCCACTTGCAACCGTAGATGATGGTAGCTGCTTCTTCCCAGATCCAGTTGTAGAGGCTCCCAATGTTTTTACACCAAATGATGACAATATCAATGAATTGTTTGTTCTTGAATGGAAAAACCTTAAAAAACTACGCTTGGTTATAGTGAATCGCTGGGGTAATGTTGTATTTGATGAGACAAGCACTGATTTAATTAATTTCAATCCTGGTTGGGATGGATATAAAGCAGAGGAGGGTGTCTATTTCTACCGCTACGAAGCAGAAGGAATTTCTGGAGCAACGTTAGAAGGACATGGCTTTTTCCACTTGATAAGAAATGAGTAATTTTAAACCCCGCAAGGGGTTTTATTTTTGACACATGAAAAAATTCGTTTTAATTTATATCATAATTTATGGTGTGTGTTTTAGTGGAGAAGCACAATCTTGGCAGTCTTTTACCGATTCAATTCCAACTCTTTCCTCGCCAAGGGCTTGTGATTTAACTAATGATGGCATAAAGGATATTGTTATCGGTGGAGGAACAGATGGTGTTGCAAGTAATAATGGAGTGATGGCTTTTAACGGAGCTAATGGCTCACTTTTATGGAAACGTGGCAGTAGAAATGAGGTGTTTGGAAGTCCAATTTTTCAGGACATTACGAATGATGGTGTTAAAGATGTTTTTATTACAGGTCGTCAAGCGCAACTTTTGGCGATAAATGGATCAAATGGACAGCTACTTTGGGATTATTTTCCATATGCCGTAAATCCGGCAGATAGTGGTTTGTACAATTTTTATAATCCCCAATTCATAAACGATGTGTCGGGAGATGGTATCGCTGACTTACTAGTTGCAAACGGAGGAGATCACGCCGCGCCAGATTGGCAAACAAATCGCCCTCCAGGACATCTGATGGTTGTTAATTCCCAAAATGGCCAACTTTTAGCAAAAGCTGTTGTTCCAGATAGTGCTGAAACCTATTGTTCACCATTAGTGGCTGATATTCAAGGCAACGGAACCCTTTGGTTATTGTTTGGTACTGGGGGAGAAAACTTAGGGGGGTCTTTTTGGGCTTGTCAATTAAATGATTTACTTAACAACAACTCCCTAGCTAATTCAATTCTATTAGATACAGATCCAACTAAAGGATTTATTGCTCCTGCTGCACTGTGTAAGACAGCAAGCGGAAGCCATGATATTGTAATTCAAAGTTTTGGAGGACGAATCAAAAAAATAAAAGGAGCTAATTTTGGTAATCTGTGGCAAGTTCAATTACCAAATACAGAATCAAGTGCAGAGCCTGTTTTGGGTAATTTTGTTGGCGGTGATAACATCCCTGATGTACTTGCTATTTTATTCAAAGGAGTTGCGCCTTCGTATTCTGATTTTTATCAAGTAATGATAAATGGTTCAACAGGTCAAATTTCATTTAAGGACAGTTTAGGAACTTTTAATTATGTATCAGCGAACGCGTTAGATTTTGACAATAATGGACGAGATGAAGGACTAGTTTCTATTACTTATATGGAAAGTGGGGCTTATAGACATCGGCTTCAAAAAATTAACTTTAGTACTGGTGTTATTTCTCAAGTAGGGAGCACAAATACCGGTGTAAATCTTGGCTCAACACCCTTAATTACCGACTTAGATGGCGATGATTTTATTGATCTTGTTTACGCGGTTAAAAAAGACAGTATAAATCCGGTAGGATGGAAAGGAATATTTGTAAACAGAGAAGAACTGAATATCATTGTTCCAAACGTAGGTATTGCTTGGGGAAGCTACCTAAGCACTGAAAATGACGGAGTATACAACCTAGATGTTCTAAATTGCGGTTTTGGAAGTGTAATAACCAATGCAGCTTTAACGCAAATTTCGTGCAATGGCCAAGCAAATGGTTCAATAGCCTTGACAGTTAATTCAGGTGCTGGCCCACACACATATTTGTGGACAACGGGAAGTTCAAACCCTTCAACAAGTAATTTAGGCGTTGGCACTTATTCCGTAATGGTAACTGATGCTTTAGGGTGCTATGAAACACGTTCCTTTACCTTATCGGATCCTTACATTATTAGTTTCGGTGGAATTATTGCCCCAGCTTGTCCTGGAGGGGCTAATGGATTGGCAACTGTTAACTCTTCAGGTTGTCCTTGTATGTTTAACACATGCGTTTTTTCTTGGGATAATGGCGTGCTAACCAAACAAAACAATTCGTTAACGAGTGGATGGCATTCAGTGACAATTACTCATCCAGACGGTTGTGTTGTAACAGATTCTGTTTGGATTCCTGAACCTCTGCCAATTATAGTTGACACACAGATTGTTCAAAACAATTGTTTTGGTGAAAACTTCGGATCTATCGATTTATTGAATTCTAATTATCTGCCTGTTGTGTACACTTGGTCGAATGGAGACACTACACAAATAACGGATAGTCTCACGGCAGGAAACTATACAGCCATTGTCTCTGATGCGAGAGGTTGTTCAGACACCTTAACATTCACCATTACAGAGCCCTCAGAATTACTCGTTTCAACGGTTTTTACGAATGTCTTATGCAACGGAGATGCGAATGGAGAAATTTTAATTCAAGGGCAGGGTGGTGTAGGAATTTATTCCTATTGGATGGATCAGCAATCCGCCAGTTCTTCCAATTTAAATTTAACTTCAGGAGTATACGCTGTTTATATTACGGATGAGAACAATTGTTCTTCTCAAATTGAAAATGTCACGATTAATGAACCTCAACAATTAAATGCAACTCTTTCTTCAACCCCTCAAATCACTAGTTTGGATGGAACGGCAACAGTGAATGTCACCGGCGGTACAGCACCTTATTCATATGTATGGAATGATATGAATTCGCAGACGGAATCAATAGCTGTTTATCTCAATAGTGGATGGTATTCCGTGGTTGTTACAGACGCAAACGGTTGTCAAATCGTTGATTCAGTTTATGTAGATACTGAAGTTGGTTTACACTCGTTGATTAAAAACCCCGTTTTTGTTTTTCCAAATCCTTGTGATAACTTCTTAAATATTTCTTCAATTGTTGATTGTGCAACAATATTTGATGCTTCTGGACGAGCAGTCGCTCAATATTTCAACAAAAACCAATTGGATTTATCGTTCCTAATGAGTGGTGTATATCATCTGCAACTTATACTAAAAGGAGAAACAACTACTATTCCTTTGATTAAAAAATGATCCGCTTTTTAATATTTGCTTCTTCATTTTTGCTTGTTCTTTCATCTTGTAAAAATGAAGAAAGCGTGTCGAATTCTTCTATGCAAGCAAAAGGAGGAAAAACATACGGCGGAATATTTAAACTATCTATTCCCACAAAACCAAAGACGCTATTTCCTTATGCTTCAATTAGTTATTACGAACAACAGTTAAGTTCACAACTTTATGAAACGCTTTTTATTACAGACTCTGCTGCTGAAGTGCGTGGAAACCTAGCAGAAAAGTATGAATTGCGAGACAAGGGTAAAACCCTTCGATTGTATTTAAAAGATAATGTTTTATTTCATAGAAGTACATCTAAATTGTCCTCTAATGATGTTTTGTTTTCTTTAGCTTTTGCATGTTCCAAGTCTACATACAATAGTTACGCATACCTTCTCGTCGACAAATTGCTTGGTGGCCAGGCGTTCTACGCGCAGACCAAAGAAAATAAAATTGACTTAGCAAAATTTAAAGGGGTAAAAATTATTTCCAATTTAGTTCTTGATGTTTTTTTAACAAGTCCATACGCACAACTACCAAAACTATTGACACATCCTAACTTGGTCGTGCTAAGTTATGATGACTATTTGCGAAATCCCACAGAATTTTTCAATCACGCCAAAGGCACTGGGCCTTTTCAATTAAGTACTATTTCTGAAGAAAAAACAGTTCTTTCACGGAATAACACTTATTGGAAAACAGATGAGTTTGGAAATAAGTTGCCTTTTCTGCAATCAATTGAAGCCTTTTATTCTGTGAATGAGAGTCTTTGGTTTCAAGAGGGAAAGGTGGATATGATTCAAAATGTAAGTGCTGAAAAAATAAATCTTCTTTTTGGAAGTTTGGAAGACGCACAGTCGGGTAAAAACAAGCCCCACAGACTATTTCAATTAAAAAACAAGAACCTAAATTTTCTAGTCTATAACACCAACTTTCCTCCGTTTAACAATGAACAAAACAGAATTGCTGTTGATCGGTCTATTGACAAAGTTGCTGTTTGTGATGAGGTGTTGGACGGTGATGGTGACGCTTGTTTAATGTCTTTCGTTCCTTCAAATTACTATTCGTCGCTAATTAAAGAGAATAAAAAGATAACAAGTAAGCCTAAATTTTTTACTGGTGAAATAAACCTTTTCATGAAAAATACCACTTCAGAGCTCGGACGTCTTTGGGTAAAAGAAGTGGCCAAACAAATTGAGAATAAAACAACTGTTAAAGTAAAAATTATTATCGGAGGTGATGCGGATTTCGAAAGAATGTGGAACAACGGTGAAATACACCTCACAAAATATAATTGGGTTGCAGATTACCCAGACCCTGATTCTTATTTAGGAGTATTTTACAGTAAATCTTCTGTAGCGAATCAACTTCGATTTTATTCGCGCCAGTTTGATGATTTATATTTAGAAACATTTAAAAAAGAAACTAAAGAAGATTGTCTTAACGCTCAATTTTCTTGTGATCGTTTTTTAATAGACCATGCCTTTGTTAGTCCTATTTTTTTACAAGATTTTATTTTTGTAGTAAATGTAAATATGCGTGATTTCCGAATCAGCACTTCAGGACAAATAGATTTATCCACCGTGTTTTACAAACCTATTCAAAAACTTATTTAAGGGCTGACTCAACCCATCCTTTCCCCCACTCTTCTTTTTCTTGATGCGTCCATAAAGAGGGATAAAATATGCGCTTTTGAAATCTTGGAGGTAGGTATTTTTGCCAATTTGTGCCTCCTGTAGCGGCTATATCGTTGTCGGTTTTCGATAAATATCGAACCGCAGATTTGTAATGAACTAGGGGCCAATTAACATTAACATTGGTGTCGTTTTCTTTTAGGCATTGAACAACAGCAAGGTTTTTTTGATCTTCCTTCGAAAGCCTATTATATACTTGCCATAAGTTTTTGCTCATACATTTCTCACCCAATAAAATGAACGATTCTTTGTATTTCTCTTCGAACTGTGTCAAGGTTAACGTTTTTTTCTGAGTTTCCGCTTCTGTAGCACCATATTTCCAATAAATTTCATCAAACATTTCCCTTATGCTTGAAGATAAATTGTAGGAATCTCGTTTGTCTTTGGCAACCAAATTTATAAAGTCTGTACTATATATTTCTATCTGACGGTATTGCGCAGACTGAAATCCACTTGCGGGCAATAAAGACATGCGAAATTTAAGAAATTGATCCTTCTCCATTCCATCGACCATGATATTAAAACTATTTATTAACGCATCAAAATATCTGTTTATTCTGTTCACGCGTGCAATAAAAAAATCTTTCGTTGGTTGAATATTATCCCCTAGTTGTTGAAATTCTCGCAAAGCCAACTTAAAATACAATTCGGTGATTTGATGATACATAATAAAAACTACCTCATCTGGAAATTTAGTTTTTGGTTTTTGAAGACTTAATAACGTAT
>JBIJBD010000259.1:0-2700 GCA_044345395.1 Crocinitomicaceae bacterium
TGTCGCCGTTACTGTTGGTGTTGGAGTTACCGTAACTACCGCGGGTTGAGTAATGCTACAGCCATTCACCGTATAACTAACTGTATATGTCGTAGTAACCGTTGGATTTACTGTAATACTTGCGCCTGTTCCTCCCGTTGACCATGAATACGTACCTCCAACAGGCGCAGCGGTAGCTTGCAAAGTTGCTGTACCTCCAGCGCATATCGTTTGATTAGTTGTTGTTAAGACAGGAGAAGGATTAACTGTTACAGTAATGGATGATGGAGAAGACGAACAACCTCCTTGCGTGTAAGTTGCTGTGTAAGTCGTCGTAACTGTTGGATTTACAGTTATTGAAGGACTTGTTGACCCATTTGACCAAGTGTATGTTCCTCCTGTCGGTGTACCTACTGCCGTTAAAATGGTAGAATTTCCAGAACATATTGTTTGATTGCCTGTAATTGAAATCACTGGTGCCGCAGTAACCACTACTTGTGCCGTTGTTAATTGTGACGTACATCCATTTAAGGTGTAAGTAACCGTATAATTTGTAGTTGCTGTTGGTGAAACTGTTAAGCTCGATCCAGTACCCCCCGTAGACCAAGCATAAGTTCCTCCAGCTGGAGTGCCTGTGGCCGTGATTGTTGCACTTCCTCCTAAACATATGGACGCATTTGTCGCCGTTACTGTTGGTGTTGGAGTTACCGTAACTACCGCGGGTTGAGTAATGCTACAGCCATTCACCGTATAACTAACTGTATATGTCGTAGTAACCGTTGGATTTACTGTAATACTTGCGCCTATTCCTCCCGTTGACCATGAATACGTACCTCCAACAGGCGTAGCGGTAGCTTGCAAAGTTGCCGTACCTCCAGCACATATCGTTTGATTTGACGTTGTTAATACTGGCGAAGGATTCACTGTAATCGTTTGTGTTGCTGTATTACTTCCACTTGCATTAGTAGCTACTAAGGTTACTGTGTAGGTACCCGCTGTTGAAAAGGTAACAACTGGACTAGTAACCGTTGATGTTGCGGGAGTGCCACCTTGAAACGTCCAAGCATAAGAAGTTGGATTACCTGTTGACGTGTTGGTAAAAGTAACCGATTGACCTGCACAAATTGCAGTTGCAGAAGGTGTAAAACTTGCAACTGGAGGTACACTTAGCTGTACTCCCGTCAAATTAATATTGTCCACGTACAAGTTATTTCCATATCCCGATAGATTTTTAAATGAGACTATAACCTTACTATTTCCAACATAAGGTGTCAGATTGATTGTTTCAGTTCTCCATTGAGTTGCCGTTGGGACAAAAGAAGCAGTGGTAGCCGTTGCGGTTGCCAAAGTTGTATTTGACTTCATGTAAACTGATGTCCATGTTGATCCACAGTTTGTTGAAACGAGTACCTCAAGACCATCAAAACTTGTGGCATTGTAAGGAGCATAAGCTACGTCAAATTGCAATTGAGAAGAAGAATAACCTGTTAAATTTACTCCCGGTAATCTTACTTGGTCGTCATCACCATCATTGTAATTAAAATTATCAAAAATCATTGAATTTCCTGCTGTTGGGGCATTTCCTACAGTTGCACTTCTCACCCAAGTTGTTGGAGAATTATTGGTATTTATCAACGTCCAATTAGTGGGAGGAAATGTTGCCGTTGTGAATCCTTCAGAAATAGGAAGTGAGATACCCGTTCCGTCTAATACATTGATTATATTTGTTTGTGTTTCAACATCATTTCCAAAGGCATTGGTGGCTGTTAACGTTGCTGTGTAGGTGCCTAATGTATTGAAAGTAACTGTCGGATTTGCTAATGTTGAAGTAGAAGGGGTGGCACCTGCGCCAAAATTCCAAGAATAACTTGCAGCATTCACAGAAGTATTGGTAAACGTTACCGTTTGGCCTGCACAGATAACAGTGGTAGATGGTGTAAATCCTGCGATAGGCGGATTCGTGATGCCAATACCATTTAGTTGAAAATTAAAAGTTGATTCATCGCAATCGTTTGTTCCGAATGAAACATTGCCAGAATATGTAGAACTTGCCGTAGGACTAAAAATTACGGAAAATGTGGTGCTTCCTCCAGCAGGAATTGTTGTGATTCCAAAGCCAGTTCCAAGTGAATATCCTGTTCCTGTAACTGAGATAGGATTTGTTAATGTCAAATTACTAGTCCCTAAATTCGTGACAGTAAATGTCACTGTAGAGGACGTTCCTGCGGTTATTGAACCGTAATTATAAAATCCATCGTCAAAAATATTCGTGGAACTCTGAGTTACTGAAATCTCACCTGGTGTTGTTGCGTTGAATTTTAAATTATCTATATAAATGTTATTTCCGTTCGCTGCAACTGCTCTTATTCTGAATTTTACATTTTTAGAAGTCGTTGTAACAAATGGTAATAAGTTGATGGTTTCTGTTCTCCAATCTGTTGTACCAACTGGTGTATAGTAAGTAGAGAGTGTCGCAGTTAAAACCTGTAGAGCTGTTCCTGACTTATCATAAATAGGCGTGGTATTCCATGTCGCACCACAATTTTCAGAAATTTCAACATACAATCTTTCGTAATTAGCTGTTGTTGTATTTCTTCTTCTATAGGCAACATCGAATTGGAGGCTTGCTGCGGTAGCGTTGCATGGCAGGGTAAATATTGGTGTAATTAAATTTTCGGTTTGCCCTGTATTATTTCCAAAGCCAGGAAACTGAGCTGCATT
>JBIJBD010000229.1:0-3346 GCA_044345395.1 Crocinitomicaceae bacterium
ATATTGATTCAATTGTCGAGAGAGCAAAAGCTTTTAACTTAAAAGAATATGACCATATTTTATTTTCCTATCATGGCCTGCCTGAACGCCAGGTAGATAAAGTTTATGAAGGAAGTGATTTATGTGGTGATCAACCCTGTGATACCGAAGTAAATGAGAAAAACAAATTTTGCTATAAAGCTACTTCTTATGCAACAACTCGTCTCATTGCTAGCAAACTTAATTTAGAAGAATCTAAATACACTGTTTGTTTTCAGTCTCGATTAGATAAGAAATGGTTAACGCCATTTTCAGACAAAGTGGTGGAAGATTGGGGAAAAAAAGGTGCGAAAAATCTCTTGGTTTTTAGTCCCGCATTTGTTTCAGATTGTCTAGAAACTATCATTGAAATCGGTTCAGAATACCAAGAAATCTTTGAAGAATATGGCGGAGAGAAAGTCCAGTTGGTACCTAGCTCAAACGATCATCCGCGATTTATTGAAGGAATGGTCGATTTGATAAAGGAAAGAATACATTAAGAGCCTTTGGTATAGAGAGACAACTTCCTTACCTTTGCAAAAAAACGAAAATAATATCACTATGAATCATACTACTGAAAAATTAAATTACAAGGTTAAAGACATTAGCCTTGCTGATTGGGGAAGAAAAGAAATCAAACTTGCTGAGGCTGAAATGCCAGGATTAATGGCTCTAAGAAGTGAGTACGGTCAGAGCAAACCTCTTGCTGGTGCTAGAATTGCGGGCTGTTTACATATGACCATTCAAACAGCTGTTTTGATTGAAACTTTGGTTGAATTAGGCGCTGAAGTTACATGGTCTTCATGTAATATCTTCTCAACACAAGACCATGCGGCATCGGCCATAGCTGCAGCAGGAATTCCTGTATTCGCATGGAAAGGCATGAATGAAGAGGAGTTTGATTGGTGCATTGAACAAACGCTTTTTGCCTTCGAAGGTGGTAAACCACTAAATATGATCTTAGATGATGGGGGTGATTTAACGAATATGGTTTTTGATCGTTTTCCGGAATTAACAAAAGATATCAAAGGATTGTCAGAAGAAACAACAACTGGGGTTCACAGGTTGTATGAGCGTAAGAAAAATGGAACTTTAGTCATGCCCGCAATAAATGTAAATGACTCAGTCACCAAATCAAAATTTGATAACAAATATGGGTGTAAAGAATCCTTAGTAGATTCTATCCGTAGAGCGACAGATGTTATGATGGCAGGTAAAGTTGCTGTGGTTTGTGGCTACGGTGATGTGGGTAAAGGTTCTGCTGCCTCTTTGAGAGGTGCAGGTGCCCGTGTAATTGTAACTGAGATAGATCCTATTTGTGCCTTACAAGCTGCTATGGATGGATTTGAAGTAAAAAGACTCGATTCAGTTGTGCATCTTGGTGATATTGTCGTTACAACTACAGGAAATAAAAACATTGTGGTTGGACGTCATTTTGAAAAAATGAAGGACAAAGCGATTGTGTGTAATATTGGTCATTTTGATAACGAAATTGATATGTCATGGTTGAATACAAACTTCGGAAGCACAAAATATACTGTAAAACCTCAAGTTGATATTTACAACGTAAATGGGAATGAAATTATAATTTTGGCTGAAGGAAGACTGGTAAATTTAGGTTGTGCAACTGGACACCCTTCTTTTGTTATGTCAAATTCATTTACCAATCAGACATTAGCCCAACTTGAGCTTTGGCAGAATTCTTCAAACTATGGTAATGATGTATATATGTTACCGAAACATTTAGATGAAAAGGTAGCCCGATTACACCTTGCTAAAATTGGAGTTGAACTTGAAACGTTAACGAATGATCAAGCTGACTATATCGGAGTAAAGGTGGAAGGACCATTCAAAGCGGAACATTACAGGTATTAATAAACGAAAATTAAAGACATAAAAAAAGCGGGACATCCCGCTTTTTTTATTTTGGTATAACTTAGTTATGCATTTGCATTCATTGTATCTAAAACATCCATTACACTTTTAACGGCTTCCGCTGATTCAGCAAGTAAAGCTTTTTCTTCTTGGTTTAGTTGTAATTCAATAATTTTTTCTATACCATTTTTTCCAAGTATAACGGGAACTCCGAGGTAAATATCTTTTAATCCATACTCACCTTGTAACCATGCACAAACAGGGAAAATTCTTTTTTGATCTCTAACTACTGCCTCAACCATTTGAGCTGCTGCCGCACCTGGAGCATACCACGCTGATGTACCCAATAATTTAACGATTTCTCCACCGCCAAATTTCGTTCTCTCAATGATTTCGTTCAACTTTGATTCTTCTATTAATTCCGTAACAGGAATTCCTGCAACCGTTGTATACCTAGGAAGTGGAACCATTGTATCACCATGCCCACCCATTAATACTGCTTGAATATCTTTAGGCGAGACATTTAATTCCTCTGCCAAAAACGCTCGATACCTCGCAGTATCCAAGACTCCTGCCATACCAAAAACTTTTGAAGAATCAACTTTCGCAGAAAGAAATGCGCAATAGGTCATTACATCTAATGGATTCGAAACAATTATTATAATCGCATTCGGTGAATATTTCACAACGTTCTCTGTCACGGTCTTAACGATACCAGCATTGGTAGCAATAAGGTCATCACGAGACATCCCCGGTTTTCTTGGTAATCCGGAAGTTATTACTACAACATCAGAATCCTTTGTTTTTTCGTAATCATTGGTAGAACCAATGGTTCGAGTATCGTAAAGATTAATTGGTGATGTTTGCCAAATATCAAGTGCTTTACCTTCAGCAAACCCTTCTTTGATATCCAACAAGACAATTTCATTCGCTATTTCGCGAGTTGCTAAAACATCGGCACATGTTGCGCCCACATTCCCTGCTCCGACTACGGTTACTTTCATACGGTTGTATATTTTTAAATTATAAATTAATAATGACGTATTGAGGCACGAATTTAGTGAATTTCAAACAAATTCACTTTATTTGCTTCTAATTTATGTACATTCTATAATAGAAAGGCAACCCTTCAAATAAAGTGTCGTCATTAAACTGTTGAAACTTGGAGAGCAAAGATCATTTGAAAGAACTTGTTGAGGGCTGTCTCAGAAATGACCGAAGGTCACAAGAACAGTTGTTCAAACAATTTTACGGAAAAATGATGGTGGTGTGCCTTCGTTATATAAGTGATAAAGACACAGCACAAGAAGTTCTTCAAGAGGGATTCATTAAGGTCTTTGATAAATTAGGTGTTTTTGATTTTAAAGGTTCATTCGAAGGTTGGATTCGTCGAATTGTTGCCAATACAGCAATTGATTACATAAGAAAGGCAAAACGTAATCCATTTTTAAGT
>JBIJBD010000032.1:0-17845 GCA_044345395.1 Crocinitomicaceae bacterium
TTAAACAGGAAGGAGTCGATGAAGTTGTGGAAAACGAAAAAATAGAACTCTTAGAACTTAAAGGTGAGGTAGCGCTAGAAGCCATAAGTAAGTTATCACCAGCGTATCGAACTGTATTTAATCTTTATGTGATGGAAAATTATTCGCATAAGGAAATCGCTGAGTTGCTGGGAATCAATGAAGGAACATCTAAATCAAATTTTGCAAAGGCTAAAATGAATTTGCAACGCATATTAAATGACAAATTTAAACACATCGACTTATGATGGAGGAAAATAAAAATTTTGAAGATCAATTCAGAGAGTCGCTCGAATCTTATGAACTACCCTATGATTCGGCAGCATGGACTTCACTAGAAAAGAAATTGTCTTCTAAGCGCAAATCCAATTTCCTAAAGTGGGGATTTGGTGGTGCTGCTGTTATGCTGTTGATCGGACTTGCTTCTTTGATACGCTACAATAATACGGAAGATGATTCACATACGAACTTGCCACTTTCGGAAAATAATTCTTTCAAATCTAAAAATGATACAAAAACTGATAACAAGACAAATTTAACTGAGAAGACATCCTCAGAAAAAACAGTCCTAAATTCACTAAAAGAACCCATTAAATCTGAAAAAATAGAGGGAAATAATAATCAACTTAATACCTCCAATATTACCATTAAACCAATGGACTATTCACCTTATAGCATAAAAAATATTAATGAATATATCACTTTTGAAAATAAATCAGTGAATTCGAAAGAAGAAGAACCCTATAAAGTTCAACTTCCATCTTTTCCTTCAAAATGTCAAGGTGAGAAATTCGAAATCATGAATAAAGTTGACCACACATTGGTGCTTGTTCTACCATCCGGAAAAAAAATAACTGCAAACGAAGGTGAAACATTGTCTTATACACTTCATGAAAATGGGAATTACAAGGTTTATTATGCTGACAAATCACAATCTACGCATATTCTAGAAGAGAAAACTTTTGTTGTCAACAAATCACCATTACTTGAACTTCAACTTGCAGACGCCTTAGATTACGAAACAGGATTGCCAGTTTTGCATTGCGAATGTTCAACTAACGAGACTAATGTAAATTGGTATTTAAACGGTAAAACATGTACCTCAACTTCTGATTTTAAAAATGATTTGGTCATGTTTGATAAAGGCCGAAATATAATTGAGCTGAGCGTTAAAAATGAAATAGGTTGTGAAGCTAAAACATCGCGAATTTTTCAGGTTCAAGAAGACTATAATCTGTTAGCTGTCAACTCCTTTAGCCCTAGTTCTCATGATGTACGAAGAATTAACTTCATGCCTTATGCATTAACCATACGAAATACACCTTTTGTATTAAGCATTCTAGACCCAGACAATGGTGGAACAATATTTACCTCAAATGATGCTTCTCAACAGTGGGATGGAATTGATCGTCGAACAGGCAATTTAGTTCCACTAGACAAAGCTTTCATCTGGCGGGTTGTTCTTTCATCACCAAACAAAGGCGAGAAATCAATTTACAAAGGAACAATCGTTCGGTTCTGACGATTAAGAATTGTTAATTCGTGGATGCATTTCGAGGATAATCGCTACTTTTGTTAGTGATGGCAATGAAGTTATTCAATACCCCTTCTCGATATAAGCGTTTCAGCTTCTACACAAGGTTTTACGATGAACGTAAAGAGCGTTTGGCTTTAAAGAAAAAGCAATTCGAAGACTACGAAAATGCAAGTGAAGAGGAAAGGAAAGCTATTTTCAGAGAACAGATGCGTGATTCATGGGCAATGGGAAAGGAAAGGGAAAAGATGTCCTTTCAGTCAAACATGCGGATTTTTGTGCTTATACTTATTATCTTAATACTCGGATATTTTGTTTTTAACGGTCTTGAACAGGTAGAGACTGTCGTATTTCGATTAATGGAATAATTATGGGGATTATTCATCAACTTCCAGACCATATTTCAAATCAGATTGCCGCAGGAGAAGTAATCCAACGACCTGCTTCTGTCGTTAAGGAATTAGTAGAGAATGCAATTGATGCTGGTGCAACGGAAGTTAAAATCATCATCAAAGATGCAGGCAAAACATTAATACATGTTATTGATAATGGCAAAGGCATGTCGGAAGATGATGCCCTCAATTGTTTTTTGCGGCATGCCACTAGTAAAATAAAAGTAGCTTCTGACTTATTCTCATTATACACTAAAGGATTTAGAGGAGAGGCACTTGCCTCTATTGCTGCAATTTCTCATGTGCAACTTACGACAAGACAAGCTGATAATATCGCCGTTGGTCGACAAGTAAAACTTGAAGGAGGCCAAATTATGAGTAATGAAGAGGTTGTATGTTCAATTGGATCTTCTTTTGAAGTGAAAAACCTTTTCTTTAATGTGCCAGCACGTAGAAATTTTTTAAAATCTGACAGCATTGAATTTGGTCATATTCGGGATGAATTTGAACGTATAGCACTTGGGCATCCAGAAGTACGCTTTCAATTAGTCAACAACGGGAATGAAATTCACCAATTAGCGGCAGCAAATACAAGGAAGAGAATAGTCGATATTTTTGGCCGAAATGCAAATGAACAATTAGTCCCAATTGAAGAACTAACCAATATTGTGAAAGTTTCAGGTTTTATTGGGAAACCCGACAAAGCTAGAAAAAGTAGAGGCGAACAATTTCTCTTCGTAAACAAGCGATTTTTTAAGGATGGATATTTTCATCACGCAATAGCCAAGGCATACGAAGGACTTATTCCTGAAAAGTATTTTCCTAGTTATTTTGTGTTTTTCGAAATCGATCCTTCAAAAATTGATGTTAACGTGCATCCAACTAAAACAGAAATTAAATTCGAAGAAGATCGTTTCATATACTCCATTTTGAATAGTAGTGTAAGACAAGCATTAGGAAAATACAATGTATTTCCAAGTTTAGACTTTGAGCGAGATACAGCATTTGATTTACCAAGTAATTTCCGGAAAAATGAACCACTTGAGCCGCAAATAAAAGTAAATCCGTTATTCAACCCTTTCGAAAATTCAAAAGAACACACATCAACTAAACACCAAAGCAACGGATATAGTAAAGGTCTTACCAATCAAGGATTCGGAGAAAGACAACCCTCCTCTTTCAATTGGGAGGAGTTTTATAAAATTCAAACACAAAACGAAGAGGAACAATTGCACATAACGCTGGATGACGAGGAAATTAATTCTACGGAAGGCGCTCAATTACTTTGTCATGGAAAATATTTAGTGACCACGTGTAAGTCTGGATTAATGATAATTCATATTCGACGAGCCCACGAACGTATAATTTACTCGGACATTGTCAATAGGTTCATACATCACCCACTCGACAGTCAAGTATTACTTTTTCCGATTTCAATTGAGCTATCCCGCAATCAACTTAGCTCATGGGAAAGCAACAATTCATTGTTTAGACAACTGGGGTTTACTGGAAATACTCAATCGAACGAATTAACTATTGAGGCTATTCCATCGTTTCTTCAAACGGAAGAAACTACCCCTCTTATCACCCATCTTTTAGATACAGTAATAAACCAAGATATTGAAAAAATAGATATCGCGACTAAACTTATTGAGAATATGGCCAAGGCATCGAGTAAAAGAACTAAAATTATTTCAAAAGAAGCCGCTGAACAGCTAATTGAACAACTTTTTCAATGCGAAGAACACCAATATACATCGGATGGGAAACGAATTATTTCAACTGTTCCTTTTTCTGAAATTGATTTAAAATTTTAAGTATGTTTCAAAATATTCCACAAGTCACAAAAAATATTCTCATTCTGAATATTGTTTTTTTTGTAGCCACTTTCTTTTTAGAGGCACAAGAAATTAATTTAACCTCCCAATTTGGAGCGCATTATGTAAATTCCCCTTTATTCCAGCCATTTCAAATTGTTACACATTTTTTTATGCACGGAGGACTTCTTCATATTTTTTTCAATATGTGGCTTTTTGTTATGCTCGGTGGATATTTAGAAAGAATTTGGGGACCCAAACGATTTTTTATCTTTTACGTTTCTTGCGCGATTGGGGCATTTGCGCTTTATAATGCGATAGGGGTTTATGAAATTGAATTACTTAAAGAGGAACTTATTTCTTTGGGTTACAATATTGAAGACGTGAATGCCATGATTGCAGAAGGAAATTACTTGAAATTTGATTACGAGAATAATCCTGCATACCATAATTATGTGGTTAAATCATTTACCCCAATGGTCGGTGCATCAGGTGCAGTTTTTGGTGTAATGGCAGCATTTGCAATACTTTTTCCCAATACTGAATTCATGCTTTACTTTACTATTCCAGTAAAAGCAAAATACTTGGTTGGCATCTATTTTTTAATCGAAGTTTTCCTTGCTTATCAAAACAATGCAGGAGATAATACTGCGCATCTCGCACATGTTGGAGGCGCTATTGTGGGTGGTATAATCGTCTTATTTTGGAGAAAATCTGATCGAACAAATTTTTGGTAATGAATAGTAGTCAAAGAAGTCTAACCGAAGAACTTAAATTTCAATTGAAATTCGGTTTAATGACACATCGGTTGTTACTCATCAACTTGTTTGTTTTTATTACGATACACTTAATTAATGCAATCATAAGGTTGTCTTTAGTTAAAGATCCTATATTACTAAATTTCACTCGTCATTTTTTCTGTTTAGAAACTCAACTTACCGAATTAATTTTTAAACCCTGGGGACTTTTCACCAGTATTTTTTCACATGTTGAGTTTATTCATTTTATTCAGAATATGCTTATTCTTTATTTTGTTGGGAAACTTTATGAAAGCATATTTGACAAACAAAAATTATGGCTAATTTATATTTGGGGAGGAATCTTTGGTGGTTTATTCGAAGTAATTGCGCATCTCTTTTTTCCTGCGTTACAAACTAATTCTACGGTGATAATTGGAGCTTCGGGTTCGATTATGGCCATATTATCCTCTTTAGCTTTTCATAGCCCTACGATGAAAATCATGCTATTTGGAATATTTCCAATTCCCATATTTATCATTGCCCTACTTTTTTGGTTAATCGATTTAATTGGTTTATCTACAGGAGACGATCACATTGCTCATTTTTCCCATTTGGGAGGAGCTATTTTTGGATTTTTGGCTGTTCAACAAGTAAATTCATCAAAAAATATTCTGAATATGATACAAAGATGGTGGCGTAACTTTTTAGCGATTTTTAATAAGAATAAATCCAATCCGTCAAGAAAATCGACAATTAAAGCTGATGAAGATTACGCCTATGAAAAACGAAAGAGACAAGAAAAGACGGATAAAATTCTTGATAAAATTTCGAAATCAGGTTATGATTCACTAACCAAAGAAGAAAAAGATTTTTTATTCAATCAAAGTAAAAATGGCTAATTTGAAGGAAAGAATTTGGCGTTTTTCTACTATTTTTAAAGTTCTTTCAATTGGAAGCTTTACTGCTTTATTGTTTTGTTATATTAGTCCGTATTTTCATCCAGAAACCCTTCCTTTTATTCCATTTGTTGGATTAGCCTATCCAATTATTATTCTTGTTAATTTGGGTTGGTTAATTTTCTGGAGTTTATTGAGATCAAAATGGGCTCTTTACTCACTTTTTGTTATTGTTATGGGCGGCAGTCTTCACTTCCGTTCATTTTCAATAACATTTTACGAAGATGAGCCGGGTAAAAATAAACTTAAAGTAACTTCATACAACGTACGTCTTTTTGATATTTACAATCCAAATTTCGAATCCGCACTGTCAAGAAGAAACCAAATCTTCGAATTTCTTAGAAAAAATGATGCCGATATAATTTGCCTACAGGAATATTACCGACAAGAAAAGCCTACCAAATTTGAAACGTTGGATTCCCTTTTTTCAATCGTTGGAAATTCGAAATTTTATCACGAAAGAACAGCATTTAACCGGCACGCTAACCAAAATTTTGGAATTGCAATGTTTTCAAAATACGAGATTATTGCAAAAGGTGATGTTCGATTTCATACACAAGGTAAAGACGATTTTAATTACTGCATTTATGCCGACATCGTTAAAGAAAAAGATACCTTCAGAATATATAATGTTCACCTCCAATCTATTCGATTGAGTAATGCATATGATGGCGACGCAAAACTCGCTGAACAAATAGATGAAAAGAAAACAATGTTTGGTGTATATAACAAACTCAAAGTTGCATTTTTAGACCGAGCGGACCAAGCAAGAACTGTCATAGAACATGTAAATTCTTCACCCTATTCGACAATCGTTTGTGGTGATTTTAATGATACACCGATGTCATATACTTACAATATTTTCAATAGAAAACTCATTGATGCATTCAGAAATACCTCCAGTGGTATTGGTTCCACTTACATTGGTAAAATCCCTGCAGGTAGAATAGATTACATCTTTCATTCAGCTGACTTAAAATCAAATAAATTTGAAATTCAACAAGAAGAATTGAGTGATCATCGAGCAATTTCATGTATCATTTCAAAATAATATGTTAGTAGAAGTAAATCCATATCACATTGATTCTAGAATAATTAACGACGCTGCAACGCGCTTAAAAGCGGGTGAAATAATTATTTTCCCAACAGATTCATTGTATGCCATGGGTTGTGATTTGAACAATAAAAAGGCAATTCATGACTTAGCTAAGTTACGAGGAATTAAAACCAGCAAGGTTAATTTTTCGCTTATTTGCGCGGACATTACAATGGCTTCTCATTATGTGAAACAACTCGATCGTTCAACATTTAAATTAATGAAGCATCATTTGCCGGGACCATTTACCTTTATTTTGAATGCAACAAATGACATCCCACGTTTATTCGATAGCAATAAGAAAGAAGTAGGAATTAGAATTCCAAATAATTCAATAATACTTGCAATTACCGAGAAACTAGGAAATCCAATCGTGTCAACATCCCTACATAACGAAGAAGATGCAATACAACCATACTTTTATGAACCAGAAGCAATTTTTGAACATTTTGAGCATACCGTTGAATTTATTATAGATGGTGGGATTGGGCATTTAGAAGGCTCCACTGTGGTGGATTGCAGAAATGGAATAGAAATTATCCGTCAAGGCATTGGAAACTTAACTTTTTGATAATGATACTTATTCTGAATTGCGGAAGTTCTAAAACTCCATTTATAGAGGAAATAATAGATGAGCATAGCGACTACCAAACCGTTGGCATTTTAGATATTCACGATATTGATTTTTCCTCCTTCAAAGGTGTTATAATTTCTGGCGCTCCTCTTCTGATTACTGAAATTAACATGGGAATCTACTTAAAATGTATGGGGAAAGTTGTTCATTCAAAACTTCCCATTCTTGGAATTTGTTTTGGTCATCAGTTGCTCGGTTTACACTTCGGAGCATTTGGAGCAAAAATGAAAGAAGATCGCGAATTTAGAGAAATAGAAGTAATTGAAGTTTCTCCTTTATTTTCTAAATTACCGGATGTTTTTTACATGCAGGAAGACCATTGTGAATCAATTTCAGTACCTCCAAATTTTATACATCTCGCAACTTCGGATACCTGCGTGAATGAAGCTATGATGCACAAAAATCTTCCTTACTTCGGCGTTCAATTTCATCCTGAAGTTTCAGGAAATCAGGGAGCAATAATTTTAGAGAATTTTATAAGTATTTGTCTTACAAAAAAAGATAATCTTTAATCTTAGTAGACACAACTAACAAAGGGTCAACTTTCGCCGACCCTTTGATTTAATTTTTTTAAAAGTTACATCTTGATAAATTTGGTATTATCTACCTGCTTACCGGAAACAAATTTCACGATATAGGTTCCAAGTGGAAGGTCTTCACAATCCAATTGAATAGAATTATCTCCAGCTTCAAGACCTTTGACAGTCGTGTTTTTAACCATGCGACCAGTTATTGTATATACCTGAATGGAAACATTTCCTGCTTTTGCCAATTGGAACTGCAGCGTTGTATTGTCAGTTGTTGGATTCGGAAATGCAAGTAATTTCGTTTTAAACTGAAAAATATTCAATGATGGGGTACTTAAATAAGAGGACGAACTCCATATTCCTCTTCCAAAAGTACCGATATAAATTTCGCCTGGTCTACCGTTACCTTCCGAGAAGGTTCTCCACGATTGACGCACCTCATACACTGGAGTACCTTCAAAACCTGTGGATGCATTAGTCCAAGTTGTCCCTCCATTTTCTGAAACGAGCACACCACTTGAAGTACCTAATACCAATCGGTCAGCATCTGTAACATCAATAATTCCATCGTAACAAGCAACTCCTGAAACACTTCCCAACGCCACACTCGTAATTCCACCTGTTCCTGCAGTAGATGCGTTACTTGTTCTTCTATTCGAACCATTGAATCCAGCTAATAAAAGAAGATCATCAGCATCATTTGGATTTACAGCAATACCTTCGTAACCGGTATTTGAAATTTTAGTTGCCGTTGTAAAAGTAGGGGTTGTAGCATTAACACCTGTACCACTAAAGGATACTTTATCATTGAAGTCTGGGTCAGAAGTGTAAACAGAACCTAAACCATCGATTCTCCAAACGCCATTTCCAGCAGTAACGTAAAGGTGGCTCAAGTCGCGAGAGAATTCCATATCAAACTGAAATCCACCACTACTTCCAATTCCGCGAGCAACACATACCCAATTTACTGCTGCAACTGAGAAACGAAGAGCATTTCTTGTTCCCCATAGTTCACCGCCATTGGCATTTACATAAACCAAGAACCAAGATTGATATGGATCTTGTACTCGCAATGTATCCCAAGCCACATTGTAAATAACCGTATCCTCACCCATATTAACCACCTCACCTGTCGCAGGATTTTGACCGAAATTAACTCCATTACTAGTTAATGAAGGGTTGTAATAAAGTGTATCATCAAAATATAATGCAGAAGGAGTTACATATGTTATGGAATCGCCTGAGGATAAACTAGGAATTCTTATTGCTGAACCTGCAGGAAAACTTTTAGTTGCCACATATGTTACGGAATCTTGAGAGTTCACATCGTAGTGTTCAGCCAAAATAAATTCAGTATGAAAAGGATGTAATGCGCTTCCTTCAGTACCAGCAGGATCGTATGTTCCTGGAAGAATTGGATTGAACGAAGTCCAAGTTTGTCCTTTATCGCCAGATCTTGAGATTGAGTTGTAATATATTGACGAGAACATAACACGAGGGTTATAGAAAGAAATTTCACATTCGAAACCATCTCCACCATTCACTTCTCTAAACTCCTGATAAGTAGATAGCGTGTGATCATTGTACAAGGTTCCATTATCTTGAGTCCCTCCCATTACAGCACCATCTCGATCGAAAGCTATACCGTAGAATTGAGTTACGTTATAGCCTCTATTAGCGGGGAAATAAGTTTGTCCATAATCCGTTGATACACCAATACCACCATCATTACCTGCATAAAAACGATCGTTATCGTCCCATTTCATTTCGTGGTTGTCAGCATGAACATACACTGGAGAACTTGGCGATACAAACCATTGTGATACTTGCTCAAATCCTCCCGAAGGGGGGTTGTTAACAGCTTGTTTCCATTTCCAAATATCGATTCCTCCAATTAAAATTTCCTCAGGTTCATTTGGCAAAACTGAAACGATTGAATTGTATGTCCCTTGATCTCTGTAAATATTTAACGGTCCATCAACGCCTGAAGCTCCGACGAATTGATACCAAGTCTGTCCGTTATCATGAGAAACATTCATTCCCAATAAATTGCTATTCGTTCGAACGGCATACAATGAATATTTCCCTTGCGTATTTAACGTTGGAGAAATTGCATATTCGATTCGTGCAGCCCCTGTTGGAACCAAATTACTTGTTGAGGATCCTGACTTGTCGGTAAACGATAGACCACCATCGATTGAAACATACGTTTTATTAGATCCAAATGCTGCAACAATGACTTGCTCATCTTTTGAAACTTTCAACGCGAAACAACCCGAATTCGGTGAACCTGTAGATTCCATTGCAGTCAAGCCGAGTTTCCATTTTTTAAGACCACTGGTAGTTGTCAACCATACATAATCTGAGATATCTCCACTTTCAATTTCAGTGACGGAGTTTGTTCCCGGGATTTTATCCCATGTTTGTCCTTTATCTGAAGAATACCACACACCATTCCCATTCCAAGCTTCTTGATTTGAACCGGTTGCCACATACAAGGTACCGTCTTTGGTCATCGTCATTGAGGAAATAAAAGGACTTGCACCAGCATTGGAATAACTTTCAACTTTTGTCCATGTGTTACCTTTGTTCCAAGAATAAAAAAGACCTCCTGAAACTCCTCCAGCCCACAAAATATTTTGCGTAGGTTCTGTACGATCGATACATATCGCACGCGTTCTTCCACCAATATTATCTGGACCTTGCTCCAAAAAGTTTATAGATTTATTTTTGTCTAACTTGGAAATCTCTTTTTGAATCTGTGCTAATTTCTCTTCACTAATGGCCTCGCCGGTCTGAACATCGATATAACGTGCCCTTAACCATGCTGCAGCCTCGTCGGCTTTTTGTGTTTGAAAAGCGCCCAACTCCTTCCGTTCATAAAGAGCTTCTGATGAATTGATGTTCAGATCTGCTGTTGAAATCCAAGCAATCAAACCTGTAAGCATCAGAGAACCAATTAAGTACAATCCTTTTTTCATATATTTATCTATTTAGATTAAACTTTAGCAAGCCAAATTAATGATAATTTATCTAATTAACATGCAAAAATTTTATATTGTTTTAATATCCTTAATAAAATACCTTTATCATATCAAAAAATGTGTTTTTCCGCGTGATACGAGGATCGAACAAGCGGACCGCTTTCTACGTAACGAAAACCCATTTTTAAACCTTCTTTTTTCAAAAAATCAAAGAATTCAGGGTGTATAAATTCTGCTATGGGTAAATGTTTCGGCGTGGGTTGTAGGTACTGCCCTAACGTGAGTATGTCAACACCGACTTGACGCAAATCATCCATGGTTTCTAACACCTCTTCTTTGGTCTCTCCTAAACCTAACATAACACCAGATTTTGTGCGCATACCACCCTTTTTCAAGCGAAAAAGAACCTCCAAACTTCTATCGTACTTTGCTTGAATTCTCACCTGCTTGGTAAGCCTTCGAACTGTTTCTAAATTGTGTGAAACAATTTCTGGAGCCACATCAATGATTTTTTGCAAATTGCCCCATTTACCTGCAAAATCAGGAATTAAGGTTTCTAAAGTCGTTCCCGGAGATTTATGCCGAATTGAACGTACTGTTTGTGCCCAAATTTCCGAACCTCCATCTTTTAAATCGTCTCGATCAACTGAGGTTATTACAGCATGTTTAACACCCATAATTTTTACACTTTCGGCTACTCTACCCGGTTCAAAAGTATCGACAGCCTCAGGCTTACCAGTTACAACAGCACAAAAGCCACATGATCGCGTGCAAATATTTCCAAGTATCATGAATGTTGCAGTGCCCTCTCCCCAACATTCGCCCATATTTGGACAACTTCCACTCTCACAAATTGTATGTAATTTGTGCTGATCCACAAGACCGCGCACCTTGCGATAATTTTCACCAATAGGCAATTTTACACGCAACCAATTAGGCTTCTTTATTCGAATGGATTGATTATTCGCTTCTGACATAGTTTAGTGACAAATAAAGAGTAAAATTAGTTTAAAATAAATTTTGAAAAAAGTAGTGCTAATAACTTTTAACGAATCGATTCATTATTTAACCCCATAAATCTAATTTCGAAAGAAAATTACATCGTTTATGACTAAAATAGTTGGGATTTTTTGCGGCGGATTCTCCTCTGAATTTGAGATTTCTTTAAAAAGCGCGACCACAATAAGTACTAATTTCCCAAAAAACTATAATTCCTACCTAATAGTAGTGAATAAAGAAGAATGGTATGCAGAAAAAAATGGTCAGAAGTTTGAATTCAATAGAAAAGATTTGACAATAAAATTAGGCAAAACCTATCTGAAAATCGATGTTGGCTTAGTATATATTCACGGAGAACCCGGTGAAAACGGTAAAATTCAAGCCCTACTAGATTTACATGATATTCCTTACTTAAACTCAGGTGTGTTAGCATCAGCACTTTCATTTGATAAATGGTATTGTAATCAGTTTTTAAAATCCTTTGGTATTGATGTGGCTAAATCTATCAGGCTTACAAAAAACCAAGTGTTTCATTCCGAACACATCAAGGATGAATTGGGCCTTCCTTTATTCGTAAAACCCTGTGACTCAGGTTCAAGTTATGGGATATCTAAAGTGAAAGAGGTCAAAGACCTTGCTTCTGCAATATCCAATGCATTTAAGGAGGGAGATTCCCTAGTGATAGAGTCATTTTTAGATGGTACAGAGGTAACATGTGGCGTATATCGAAATTCGAAAGGGTTAAAAGCGCTGCCCTTAACTGAAATTGTTTCTGAAAATGACTTTTTTGACTACGATGCAAAATATAACGGAAAATCACAAGAGATAACACCTGCAAGAATAAGTAGTGAAGCCAGAGAAAAAATACAACAATCAGCTATGGAAATTTATCAATTATTGCAATTGAAATCGATCGCGCGCATTGACTTTATGTTGGTTGAAGGAAAACCTTATGTTATTGAGGTTAATACGACCCCTGGGTTTTCATCAGCTTCTATAGTCCCAAAAATGCTTTCTGCCGCTGGCATTTCCATTGCAGATTTTTGGCAAGAGGTTTTAGACGCAGAGCTTCAATAAGTAGCCATGGCATTGAGTACTTTTTCCATTTTATCTACAAGCTGAGAACTAGAACAAGTAAAATTATTGACTGTAATTGCAAAGGCGAGCTTTTTACCAGAAGTGCTTTCAACATACCCCGCATACGATTTAACCCTACTTATTGTTCCGCTTTTGGCAAGGATTCTTCCTTCGCCAATTTGTCCTTTGCATAAACTTTTCAGAGTGCCACTTACTCCAGCAACTGGAAGAGTCTTCTTATAAAGTTCAGCGTGTTTTGAATTCCACATATACTGCAATAAACTCGTGAAATGTTTCGCACTTATTGCATTAGACCTTGACAACCCACTTCCATCTTGTAAAATTAGACCTTGGCAATCAATTTTTCCATTAAAAAAACTCATCAACTTTGTGACTGAAGTTGAAGTGCTACCGTTACCCAAGAATAAGTGACCCAGCTGATTTAACAATCCCTCAGCAAATAAATTTACACTTTTCATATTTGTCCAATAGGCAATTTCATCCACTGACTTTCCTTCATGCGACAAAATGAGGTTCATTGTAGAATATTTAGGATTCTTCAATAAAGAATTTGTTCGTACAGATTTATATCCGTCTTCCACTTGAACTCCTGTTTCAGCAAGTGCTCGAAAAAGCTCTCTAGCCATTTGCAATTCAGGATCAGGCATGCTTCCTTTCACCTCAAAACAAGACTGATTACAAGGTAGTTTACCTTCAGCCGACCTTTCCAAAGAATAAGGTGCACCATACAAATAGGAATTATCTCCACTTACATTCGCTGCAAATACATTGTTTTTAAATGTTAATCCAGGTACTTCCGGAAAAATTGAAATTATTGCGGATTTTGTTCCAGGAGAGAAAGTCTTAAAATTCACCTTTACCAAATTATCATAAAGGTTTAAACCTCTCGCCGGAGCTCCATAATAATTACCAATATCGTCCCAATCCCACCCATCCGGTGCTCCGGAATAGCCAAAAGAAGAGGCATCAGCAATTATTGAACCTTCAATAAATTTAATTCCCCTCTTTTTAATAGAATCAGCCCATAACTTCAAAAATTCTAATTCTTTTCCCGATTCATTGAAATATTTGCTTCCTAAACTCACATCACCTCCTCCTTGAATCCACAAATTACCTTTCAAAATGCCATCTGCATTTAACTCTCCATCAATAAAAATTTTGGTGCTCGCTCGATGATTTGGTCCCAAGAGTTCATAGGCGGCAGCAGTTGAAAACAATTTTGTGGTTGAAGCACTCGTGATGGCTAAATCTGGTTGATAAGCCGCTATCTCCTTCCCGTTATCTAAGTTTACGACTTGAAACGAAATAGATGCATTGTGATTTGATGGATCTCTTGCAAATTGCGAAATTGCCTGTTGAACTGCATTTTGCGCATTAACAAGCAAGGTATTGACATAAAAGATTAGAATTAAATTGTAAATTTGTCGTGTTTTCATACCGTCTAAGTTCAAAGAATTTTTGAATTGAAATGTGTGATTTAATTATGAGTTATGAATAGTTCACTATGAAAAACTCAAGAATTATACCGAAGAAGTAATGCAGCGTCGTAAAATCAAGATTTTGAGAATCATTAATCGATTCAACATAGGAGGCCCTACTTACAACGCCACATTTCTAACAAAATTCTTATCTGAAGACTTCGAAACGTTACTCGTTGGTGGACTCCCGGAAGAAGGCGAATCAGACTCTTTACATATTCCAAGAAGTTATGGAATCGAACCGATTTTACTCCCAGAGTTAAAAAGAGAACCTAATTTATTTAGCGATCGAAAAGCTCTCAAAAAATTAAAGGCCATAATTCAAGAATTTAAACCTGACATTGTACATACTCATGCATCAAAGGCAGGTGCACTAGGTAGGAAAGCAGCGATTGATTGTAGGGTGCCAGTTATTGTGCACACCTTTCATGGCCATGTATTCCACTCTTATTTTGGTAAGTTTAAAACATGGGTATTCAAAACTATTGAACGAAGACTTGCCACAAGAACAACAGGAATTATTGCCATTTCTGAGCGTCAAAAAAATGAGCTTTGTTTGGAATATCGTATTGCCCCACCTCAAAAAACTGTGGTTATTCCTTTGGGATTCGACTTGCACCAATTTCAGCAAGAAATAGTTACAAAACGACAAAATACGAGAGACCAATTTGGTGTAGCCGATGATGAAATTGCGCTCGCAATCATTGGCAGGCTTTCTCCTATTAAAAACCATAGATTCTTTGTGGAGGTAATCGCTAAAGTTTTAGCTAATACAGCCCAAAAATTAAAGATTTTTATAGTTGGTGATGGTGAAGAACGCGAAAACATCACGCAAAAGATAAAAATAAGTTGCCCTGAAGCGCCAATTTATTTTACATCATGGATTAAAGATATTGCTGCGTTTAATCCCGGTATGGACATCATTTGTTTGACTTCTGACAACGAAGGAACACCTGTGAGTTTAATCGAGGCCCAAGCTTGTAATGTAGTCGTTGTCAGCACAGATGTAGGTGGCGTTCGTGACATCGTGGTAGATGGTGAAACTGGATTTATTTGCCCAAAAAATCAATTGGAGTATTATGTAGAAAAATTGCTACTACTCATCGAAAATGAAAATATTCGAAAAAAAATGTCACAAAATGGATGGTCTTTCGTAGAAAATAAATTTGGATACCAACGACTAGCACAAGATGCCGAAACTTACTACAAAGAAAAATTACGTGAACAAGGATATGCATTCAATTAATTTACTGAGAGCCCTAGGGTGGATAGTCATTGTTATGCTTTTATTTCCATCTTGCCAAGTAATTAACTCAAATGCACTTTTTCAAATTCCAAAAGGCGAGAATTTTTCATATGACAGCCTACCTCTTTTACCTAGTGAAGATTATAAACTTGGCCCAGGGGATCGTTTCAGTTTTTTATTCAGCACAAACAATGGAGAAAAGATAATTGCAGGATTATCCGGAGTGAAAGGACTTGATGGACAAGGAACCACACAGCAAGGTGGAAATATGATTCAAGATTATTTAGTTCGACAAGATGGAACTGCTGAGATTCCCTTAATTGGAAACTATAAAGTTTCAGGTTTAACCGTTATTGAACTGGAGGATTCACTGACATCTTATCTAGGAAAAACATTTAAGGATCCCTTTGTTCAAATTCGGTTAACAAATCAGCGGGTTATTGTCTTTCCGGGCAGAGGTTCTGCGCAAGTTGTTTATTTAAACAATGTCAATACGTCATTGCTAGAGGTTATTGCTTTGTCTGGAGGAATTTCTAACGATGGTCGTTCGAATTCAATAAAATTGATGCGAAAAAAAGGAAATGGAAAGAGAGAGATTTATAAAATTGATCTTTCAACAATTCAAGGACTGAAACAAGCGGAAATGATTGTGCAGAGCAACGATTACATTTACGTTGACTATAAACCACGATATGCATCTGCCATTTTACAAGAAGTTGGTCCATGGTTAAGTTTGGTTACCACAGCGCTTGCAGTCATTGTAATTTTTAGATAAGCAAAACATGTCAACAGGGCCAGAAAAAAAACTTATAACAAACAAGCAATTCAATCCGATGATCGTTGAGATCATCATAAAAAGGCATTGGAAGGCCCCAATCATATTTGTTACCTTGTTCTCAATAGTTGCATTCATCTACGTTCGTTACACCAAGCCCATGTACGAAACTAAGGCTGTTCTTCAAATCGTTGAAGAGAACAAGGTAACAGATATTTTAGGAAAAGAGGCGGTAAATGTAAGTCAAGGATCCAATCTCACACAAGAAGTAGAATTATTGCGCTCTGAATTATTGATTAATCAAACGATTGAAAAACTTGGACTCTATGTGAACTTGTATGCCGAAGGCAACATCCTGACAAAAGATTTATACCGAGAAACGAGTTTTTCTGTAATGGCATATCAACTGATGGATTCTAGTTTGTGTGGGACACGCATGGATTTATCCTTTGATGGAAGTCATATCGTGGTTTCATATGACAAGGGTGGAATGTCCAAGCAAGCCAAAGCCAAACCGAATCAGCGAATGAAAAATGAGGATTTTGACATTCAGTTCAACATTCCATCAGTTGAGGATTTTGATCAAACGTGCAAGGCAGATAAACTATTTATGCAATTTTACAGCCGCTCAGCACTTCTCAATGAAATTAAATCAAAGTTAACTGTTATAGCAGTAGACCCTAATGCCAAAACGATCGAAATCACCTTCCAGCATCCTAACCCTAAAATGAGTTATGACGTCACTAAAACACTAATTGATTCTTACTTGAACTATCAGGAAGAATTAAAAAAAGTTAATTCAAATAAAACAATCGATTTTATAGAAATTCAGTTAGACTCTTTGTCACGGGTATTAAAGAGCTCGAAAGATAGCCTTACCATCTATCAGAAAAAGGAACGCATTCCGAATATTGAGCAGATGGGAAGTAACTTGTCTGAAAAGATTTCAGACTTTTCAAAACGCATTTTAGAAATAGACGAAGAATTGAGTACGCTTTACATGGTGCAAGAGCGCATCAAAAACGACCCTAATCGCTTGGAAATCTATAAGCTCATTCCTGAAATGGTTGGTAAAAAGAGTTTTGAAGGAGCAGTAATGCGACAAATTGAGGACTTAAACACTCTCCTAGAAAAAAAAGAAGAATTATTACGTGATGTTACGCTAGAAAATGAACAAATCAAGCGAATGGATATCAAAATACAGAACCGAATTTCGAGCATTCGTCGAAGTATGAAAGTTATAGAAGACCGTTTGAAATCCGATAGATCTCTCATTTCAGGGAAGTTAGGAGAAGTCGAAGGAAACTATTACAACTTGCCAGAAAAAACCATGGAGTTGGATCGTTTGAAATATCTTCAAGACCTGAACAACCGTTATTTTACTTTATTTACAGAAAAAAAAGTCGCCTACGAATTAAGCAATGCGGGTTATTCATCCACTACTCGAATTTTGACGCCACCCAAACTTCCAGACAGCCCAATAAGCCCAAATGCTCGTTTGATCTACATAGTAGCCATCGTTTTCGGAATATTTGTAGGTTTATCCGTTAT
>JBIJBD010000092.1:0-9969 GCA_044345395.1 Crocinitomicaceae bacterium
ATCCGTTATGATATGGCGCTATCTAACATATAACGATATCATTAATGCTGCAGATTTACAGAAGATATTACCTTCACAAACAAATTTCTTGGGTGCAGTTCCATTGTACAAACGCAAGATGAAATATTCACAAGTTGTCGTAACCGAATCTTCTAAATCCAGAATGGCGGAAGCAATTCGAAGCATCCGAGCTAACATGGGCTTTATTAATAAGGATGCTAAAGTGATTGCGGTATCATCTTCCATCTCGGGAGAGGGTAAAACGTTTGTTATTTTAAACCTAGCAGGCCTAATTGCTGCCAATGGAAAAAGAACAGTAGTAATTGATCTTGACTTAAGAAAACCAAAAGTACATCATGGGTTCAATGCAGAAAATAATGCCGGAATGAGTAATGTAATCTCTGGTTTAGCGAATCTAGACGATGTGATAATTAAATCAGAATTTACGAACTTACACTATATCACTGCTGGACCAATTCCACCGAACCCTTCTGAACTAATCCAGAGCCAAAAATTGAAGGAGATTATTGAAGAACTTAAAACACGTTTTGATATTGTGATGATCGATAATCCACCTGTTGGAATCGTTTCGGATGGTATAGAAATATTAGCAAATGCTGACATTCCTATTTATGTTTTCAAGGCTAACTATTCGAAGCGGGTCTTTGTTCACCGCGTGGAAGAATTGTATAAAGTACAAAAATTACAAAACTTGAATGTAATTCTTAATGGAATTAATATGGGTCGATCTTTCTATGGGTATGGGTATGGGTATGGGTATGGGTATGGGTATGGGTATGGGTATGGGTCATATGGTTACGGAGATTCTGGCTATTATACCGATGACGATGACGAAATTCCTTTACATTTACGTTGGTGGAAAAAAATTAAGAAGAAATGGAAATCAAGGAAGAAAAAATAACTGGCATATTTTCCATATTTCCAAAAATATTTGGAGATGAACGCGGATACTTTTTTGAATCTTACAATAAAGAAAGGTATGAACAATTCATTCACGCCAAGTCCTTTGTACAAGACAATGAATCGTGTTCAGGTAAAAATGTGGTTAGGGGTTTGCATTTTCAAATCCCACCATTTGATCAAGGAAAATTGGTTCAGGTAAGTAGAGGAAAAGCACTAGATATCGCATTAGACATTAGAAAGTCATCACCTACCTATGGGAGACACGTTAAAGTAATTTTATGTGCCAAACAAAAAAATCAATTGTGGATTCCGCCAGGTTTTGCACATGGATTCTGTTCCATTGAAGACGATACTGTATTTTCCTATAAGTGCACCAATTACTATTCTCCACAACACGAAAGAAGTCTTCTTTGGAACGACCCTGAGTTAGCTATTGATTGGGAGGTGACCAACCCGATCGTATCAGAAAAAGATAAAAATGGTCTTAAATTTTCTGACTTTATTAGTCCATTTGCCTAATGATAACAAAACTACCTTACTACCTACTTTTTTTCTTTTTTGGTTTAGCCATTTCTCTAGTGGTTAATCATTTACTTCTTAAATTTTCCCAAACCTTAGGCATTCGAAATAAGAACGATGTCATTGTCCGATGGAGTAATCAAAGCAAACCCTCTCTGGGAGGCATAAGTTTATTTCTTGGGTTTATAGCATCCTCTATTTTATATTTAATGGTTGATTCGGATATTAATATTTTTGGCAACATGAGCTATGTCGGTTTGTTTTTTTCTGCAGCGATTGCCTTTTTTATGGGGCTTGCGGATGATGCATACAACACGAAGCCTCTTTTTAAATTGATGATTCAATTATTGTGTGGAGTCATTCTCGTACTAACAGATACTCAAATTGACCTTTTTCACATCATATGGTTAGACCAATTGTGCACCGTGCTTTGGGTAATTGTACTTATGAATTCATTAAATATGTTAGACAACATGGATGGGATTACAGCGACAACTGTTTTTTTTACTTTACTATCTTGTTTGTTTACGGCATATTTTATTGGCAATTCGCTGGAGCCTTATTGGATTTTCACCATCGTTTGCGTTTTAGGGGCCATTGTAGGCTTTTTGAGGTATAATATAAATCCTTCTAAAATTTTTATGGGCGATGCAGGAAGTCAGTTTATTGGGATGTTTGTAGCATTTTTCACAATTAAATACCTGTGGAATTTAGGTTCAGAAACACAAAATCATTCGTGGGTAAGTCTGATTATAACCCTAACCGCACTGACACCTGCAGCAGCGGATACGCTTACCGTTGTCATCAACAGGTTGAGAAATGGGAAATCTCCGATGGTTGGTGGAAAAGATCATACAACACATCACTTAGTCTATGCCGGATACAACGACAAACAAGTTTGGTATATTTTCATGCTTATCGGTATGTTATCCTTTGTTTTGGCAGTTATAATCGTATTTTTAGTCAGAGAACAGCGGATTGCACCAATCGTATTTTTTCTGTTTTTCTTTGCTGCAATTTTTGGCCTATTATATAGAAATACCCTTGTTCACAAAGCACCCAACTAAAGATTGTCTATTTTTGTAGAAAAATAGACAAGTCTTGGAAGTTAATGATAACATTCACGTGTACGGCGCCCGCGTTCACAACCTCAAAAATGTAGACCTAAGCATTCCAAGAAATAAACTTGTAGTTTTCACTGGACTCAGTGGAAGCGGAAAATCATCATTGGCTTTCGATACAATTTTTGCTGAAGGCCAACGACGATATATTGATACATTTTCTTCATATGTTAAACAATTTATAGGTGGTCTTGAACGTCCTGACGTCGATAAAATAGAAGGGTTAAGTCCTGTCATTTCTATAGAACAAAAAACAGTTTCTAAATCACCACGATCCACGGTGGGAACAATCACTGAATTATATGATTTCTTTCGTCTTTTGTATGCCCGTGCTGCAACAGCTTATTCATACAATACAGGTGAACCAATGGTAAAATATGCCGATTCGGAGATCGCCCAATTGATACTGTCCAACTTTAACAATAGGAAAATTTATATACTCTCACCAAAAATAAAAGGAAGAAAAGGCCACTATAAGGAATTATTTGAACAAGTTACAAGACATGGCTATACAAAAGTCCGTATCGACGGTACCATCGTGGATATAGTAAAAGGAATGAAATTGGACCGTTATAAAATTCATGATATAGAAGTTGTTATCGACCGATTGGTAATATCAAACGCTGTTGAACAAAGACTTTATGATAGTGTAGTTACTGCCATGAAATATGGGGAAGGGAATATTTTAGTCGTTGATGCAGACACTAATACATCGCGTTACTACAGTCGTTCGCTTATGTGTCCAACTACTGGTATAAGTTACCCTGAACCCGAACCAAATCTTTTTTCTTTTAATTCGCCATATGGTGCTTGTCCGAATTGTAATGGATTGGGATTGACTAGTGAACTAGATTTAGAAAAAATTATTCCAGATTTTTCAAAAAGCATCAAACAAGGAGCTATTATTCCATTAGGGGAATTTAAACAAAATTGGTTTTTTGAAAAAATAGAAAAGTTATTGACGTTCTACGACTTTCAATTGAGTACACCGATAGAAGCGTTTGATGAAAAGGTATTAAACCTTTTGCTTTATGGGAATGAAGGGATGGAATTTTCAAGCACAGCACCCGAATATACATTCGAAGGAATCGCTTCTTATCTTCTTCGATCAAAGGAAGACGGAAATTCAGCCATGCAACGTTGGGCTCAAAGCTTCACGAATATGGTTTCTTGCGAAAAATGCAAGGGAACTCGGCTTAAAAATGAGGCGCTTCAATTCAAAATTGCCAATAAACACATTGGTGAGATCGCTGATACGCAGCTTGATCAGTTAGCTAGTTGGATTAATCAGCTGGAAAAACACCTCACTACAGACCAACAGCGGATAGCACGAGAAATAATTAAAGAAATTCGCGAAAGACTTTCCTTCATCTTAAATGTTGGATTAGAATATTTGACACTAAATCGTCCCTCTAAATCTTTATCAGGTGGTGAAGCGCAGCGTATTCGTCTGGCTACACAAATTGGTACTCAGCTCATAAATGTATTGTACATATTAGATGAACCGTCCATAGGTTTGCATCAACGAGACAACACAAAATTAATTTCTTCGCTAAAGCAGTTGAGAGATGCTGGAAATTCGGTAATTGTGGTCGAACATGACAAGGAAATGATGGAAAATGCTGATTTTATTGTTGAAATTGGTCCAAAAGCGGGAAGGTTCGGTGGTGAAATTGTGGCCGCTGGTAATTTTGAACAGTATATAAAAATCGCCACAGAAACCACACAATTCTTAACGGGAAAAAAAGAAATTTCGATACCTGCCACACGCCGGAAAGGAAATGGGAAACAATTAATTCTTAAAGGAGCTAATGGCCATAACTTGAAAAATGTTGAACTTAAAATTCCCTTAGGTACTTTAACATGCATTACTGGGGTTTCAGGTAGCGGAAAATCTAGCTTGATAAATCAGACACTTTTTCCGGCACTTCAAGCAAATTTGCAAAATGGGTTGAAGCGACCCTTACCCTACGAAAATCTAAGTGGAATAGAATTTTTAGACAAGGTCATTGAAATTGATCAAAGTCCAATTGGAAGAACTCCTAGATCAAACCCAGTGACTTACACGAAGGTATTTGACGACATTCGTAATCTCTTTGCATCCATTCCCGAATCACAAATTCGCGGTTACAAACCTGGAAGATTTTCATTCAATGTTTCTGGTGGAAAATGTGAAGTTTGTAACGGTGGAGGCATGCGCTTAATTGAGATGAATTTTTTACCCGATGTATACGTGGAATGTGAAACATGTAATGGGAAAAGATACAATAGGGAGACCTTGGAAATTAAATACAAAGGGAAATCCATTTCAGATATTTTGAATTTAACGATTGAGGAATCCTTAGCATTCTTCGAACACATTCCAAAAACCCATAGAATTTTAAAAACATTATACGATGTTGGATTGGGTTATATTACCCTCGGTCAAAGTGCAACAACCTTATCGGGTGGTGAAGCACAACGTATAAAATTGGCAAGTGAACTTGCTAGACGAGGTACTGGAAAAACTATTTATTTACTGGACGAACCTTCAACAGGATTGCATTTTGAAGATATCAGACTTCTATTGGATGTTTTAAATAAATTGGTTAATGAAGGAAATACCGTGGTATTAATTGAACACAACCTTGATTTAATTAAAGTGGCAGACCATTTGATTGATATTGGACCTGAGGCCGGTGAAAAGGGCGGTGCTATTTGCTTTGAAGGAAGCCCCGAAGAAATGGTGATGGATAAAAAAACTCATTCATACACTGCTTATTACTTGAAAATGGAATTGAAAAGGAAATCGTAAAAATTCCTTTTTACCAACAATAATTTAAGTAAATTTGCAGTTCAATTTGAAAAACAAGAATTATGGCATTAGAAATTACAGACAACAATTTTGATGAGTTAGTGATGAAATCCAATAAGCCTGTAGTGGTTGACTTTTGGGCAGAGTGGTGTGGACCATGTCGCATGATCGGGCCAGTTATCGAAGAGATGTCAACCGAATATGAAGGAAAAGCTGTTATAGGAAAAGTAAATGTTGATTTGAATAGTGCTGTTTCCGCACAATTTAACGTAAGAAATATTCCAACTGTTTTGTTCATTAAAAATGGTGAAGTTGTAGATAAATCAGTTGGGGCTGTTCCAAAAGCTACGCTTGCTCAGAAACTTGAAGCCTTGTTGTAAAAGTTAAGCCGAGAATTCTCGGCTTTTTTGTTATGAATAATTTTACTAAAAGACTTAAATACTACGGAATTGGGTTCGGTTTTGGACTTATCATTGTTTTTTTCTTTTTCGGCAACAGGGGGTGCAATTGGGGACCAGAAGGGCGTGTTAAAACATCCATTAGTGAAAGAGTTTTAATTATTAATGAAGAAAATGCTATCGAGTTAAACAGACGAGGAATTTCAACGAACGATTTACGTGAACTTATCGAAAAAGCGGATATAGATTTCAGCCTGAGTAAAAAAGAAGAGGCACTTAAAGCGTACCTCTTCACTTCCAACGACACAAAATTTATAGTCTCCCTGCCCTATGAGAGCTATGTCGCCGAAATTTCATTTCTCTCAACGGACGCCTTACAATTTACCACATCAACGAAGGGACAAGGAAAATTTTTACTATTCCCAAAAGAAACCGATCTTATTTACGTTCCGGACACTGAGTTATTAAAGTGCCAGATGAAAGAAATGGGTTTTAAAGACAACAATAGCCTATTTGAAGCTATTAAAAAGAATGGATCAATAGACTTTGCGTTATCTAATTTCGAAATACGTCCAAAAGCAGAACACTGTATTCGATTTAAAGACAAAAAGAATAGGAATGTGAAAGCTAAAACCATTTGGATGAAGGAAAAAATTGAGGTGGTTTCATTCCAATACGATACTCTTATACCGTGTAAATAATTTTTTAAAGTGTTGAAAAATAGTCTTGCCACTTTCTTAACGCATTGTATCAATTAGTAAATTTGATTAATGGAATTCTCTGCAGAACAAATTGCTACAATACTTCAAGGTGAAATTGAAGGTTCAGCCTCTGCTGTGGTGAATACGTTGGCAAAAATTGAAGAAGGCAAATCAGGAGCTCTATCTTTTCTAGCCAATCCAAAATATGAGGAATATATTTACACCACTCATTCATCAATTTGTATTGTTAACAAAAGTTTTTCACCAACAAAGCCCATACCCACAACACTCACATTGATTCGAGTTGACGACGCATATAGCTCTTTTGCAAAACTCCTAGAATTGTACAGTAATTTACAAAAAAAAATCCCCCAGATGGAGGACCCTCATTTTTTTGACCCAAGTGCTACACTTGGTGAATCATTATTTCTTGGAGCTTTTTCGTATATAGGTAAACAGACTAAAATTGGAAATCAGGTGGTGATTATGCAAAGTGTAACTATCGGTGATCACGTTGAAATTGGAGACAACACAATTATACATCCTAACGTTACCATTTATCACGGGTGTAAAATTGGAAGTAACTGTATAGTTCATTCAGGTACGGTTATAGGCTCTGATGGCTTTGGTTTTGCTCCTAACGAAAATGGTGAATTTCAAAAAGTACCTCAAATTGGAAATGTCATTATTGAAGACCATGTGGAAATTGGTGCAAATTGCACGATAGATCGGGCAACAATGGGCTCAACAATCATCAGAAGAGGCGTAAAAATTGACAATTTATGCCAAATTGCGCACAATGTTGATGTTGGAATAAATTCAGCTATGGCTGCTCAAGTAGGTATAGCTGGTTCAGCAAAAATTGGAGAACGAGTTATGATTGGCGGTCAAGCAGGTATTAGTGGCCATTTACATATAGCAAATGACACGAAAATAGTTGCGCAGTCAGGAATTCCCTCTTCAGTAAAAAAAGCTGAAACACTCATGGGGAGTCCAGGTATTCCACTCGAAGATTTCAAAAAATCATATTTCGGTTTTCGTAAACTTCCGTTCATTTTGAACAAATTGAACGAACTAGAAAATGAATTAAAAGAACTCAGAAAAAATCAAAAATGATAGAGAAACAGTGTACCATAAAATCGCCTGTTCAGCTTAAAGGTGTAGGTCTTCATACAGGTGAGTTGGTGAACTTGGAAATATGTCCGGCACCCGCAGATCACGGGTATAAATTTCAACGCATAGATTTGGCGGAACAACCAATAATTAAAGCAGATGTAGACCTCGTTATTTCCACAGAAAGAGGCACAACATTAGAATCTAAAGGTTCTCGCGTTTATACGACAGAACATGTACTAGCTGCTCTGTATGGATGTCAAGTAGATAACGCCTTAATAAAAATTGATGGTGCCGAAATACCAATTATGGATGGAAGTGCAAAACCTTACGTTGAAGCAATTTTATCAGTAGGCATTGAAGAACTGGAGGCGGAGCGTGAGTATTTTGAACTTAAAGAGAATATTCCATGGGAAGATACAGAAAAAGGGATAGAATTTCTTGCCATTCCCGATGTAAATTATCGACTTACAGTAATGGTAGACTATCAATCTCCGGTTCTTGGAACGCAACATGCAAGTATGTATCACCTGGGAGATTTTAATAAAGAAATTGCTTCGTGTCGAACCTTTGTTTTTTTGCGTGAACTTGAATATTTGGCTACAAATAATCTCATTAAAGGTGGAGATTTAGATAATGCTATTGTCCTCGTGGATCGAATGGATGTAAGCAAGGATGAATTAAAGCGATTAGCAAAATTGTTGGGCAAAGAAAATCTCGAAATTTCAATCGATTCCATTGGTGTTTTGAATAGTACAAAGTTGCAATACGAAAACGAACCCGCAAGACATAAGTTACTGGATATTGTTGGAGACTTAGCCCTTATCGGAAAACCTATAAAAGCGCATATATTGGCTGCAAGACCCGGACATTCTGGAAATGTTCGATTTGCTAAAGTGCTTAAAGAGCAAATTAAGAAGCAACTTAATCAAGGAAAATACTTTGATTTAACCAAAGAGCCTGTTTACAATATCAATGATATTGAAAAAATGTTACCCCATCGTTTTCCATTTTTAATGGTTGATAAAATCATGGAAATACAAGACGAGTCGATTATCGGGGTAAAAAACATCACCATGAATGAGCCCATTTTCACGGGACATTTCCCTGGAAACCCAGTTTTTCCAGGTGTTTTGCAAATTGAGGCCATGGCTCAAGTAGGAGGAATATTCGCCTTAAGCAAGGTGGAAGATCCACAGCTATATTCTACCTATTTTATGAAAATTGACAATGTGAAATTTAAGCAAAAAGTTCTTCCAGGTGACACCATTGTATTTGAACTTCTTCTACTATCTCCAATAAGAAGAGGCTTGGTAGAAATGGGTGGAAAAGGGTATGTTAATGGAAAAGTTGTCGTAGAGGCTGAGATGTTGGCTCAGGTTATAAAAGATAAAGAAGCATGAGCATTAGTAACCTAGCTTTTGTCTCAAAAAATGCTACACTAGGAAAAAATGTTGTTGTTCATCCATTTGCCACCATTCACGATGATGTGGTGATTGGTAATAACACAATTATTCACCCAAATGCTGTGATCTATCCAGGAGCTAGAATTGGAGAAGACTGTGAAATATTTCCTGGCGCTGTAGTTGCTGTAATCCCTCAAGATTTAAAATTTGAAGGAGAACAGACCACTGTAGAAATAGGAAATCATACGAAAATAAGAGAATGTGTTACCATTCACAGAGCCACCAAAGATAAATGGGTAACAAGAATTGGCGATAACTGTCTATTAATGACCTACGTTCATGTTGCACACGATTGTCAAATTGGAAATAACGTAATTTTAGCCAGTTATACAGGTCTCTCGGGCCATGTTTCTATTGATGATTGGGCCATTCTTGAAGGGAAAGTCGCTGCTCAGCAGTTTGTTCATATTGGAAAGCACACGTTCATAGGTGGAGCTAGTCTAATTCGTAAAGATGTACCTCCATATATTAAAGCAGCTAGAGAACCTCTGACGTTCGCAGGGGTAAATTCTGTTGGACTTAGAAGACGTGGTTATTCGGATGAAACCGTGCGTGAAATTGAAGATATTTACAGAACACTATATGTGCAAAACAGTAACCTAACTAAAGGAATTGAAGCTGTTAGAAATACTATGTCGAAAAGTGAAATTAGCGAGGAGATCATTTCATTCGTGGAGAAATCGGATAAAGGAGTAATTCGCGGAATGATTTAGCTATGTTTCAGCGTGGAGAAATTGTTGAACTTGAAATAAACGATTATGCTTTCGGAGGAAGAGGTATCGCTAAAATCACGAATGATGAGGGGAGATTTATTGTTTTTGTAGATAATGCGTTTCCTGGTCAGTTGGTAAGGGCAAAAATTGATGTAAAAAGAAAGCAACATGCTGAAGCTAAATTGATTAACGTATTAAGAAGATCAAGCTTTGAAACGTC
>JBIJBD010000253.1:0-2686 GCA_044345395.1 Crocinitomicaceae bacterium
AGAACTTTGCGGTAATGACGAACAAAAATGGGAAGAATGTATTTTTGCCGCCAAGATGGCACTTCAACACCGTATCAAGTTATGGAACGGCGTCCTACTTAATTTAGTTCAACCAATAGCAATTTAAGCTTTTCGCGCCATTACTTTTTGAACTGCTTCCACTATATGTATTGTGTCAATCCCGTATTTCGTCATTAATTCCATCGGTGTGCCGCTTTCTCCAAACGAGTCATTTACAGCAACATACTCTTGTGGACATGGTAATTCACGAGCCAAAACTTGAGCTACAGCGTCTCCTAATCCTCCGTGACGCATATGTTCTTCTGCCGTAACAACACATCTCGTTTTTCTAAGAGAGCTTAATATCGCTTGCTCGTCAAGGGGTTTAATAGTATGCATGTTGATTAATTCCACAGAAATACCTTTTTCTGCAAGAACTTTACAAGCCTCAATTGACTTCCAAACAAGGTGACCACAAGCGATTATAGTGACGTCGGTTCCCTCTTGAAGCACATCCGCTTTTCCAATGGTAAACGTTGCATCAGGCTTCACGAATATAGGCATTACAGGTCTACCGAAACGCAAATAAACAGGACCATTATGATTCGCAATAGCTATGGTTGCTTGCTTGGTTTGATTGAAGTCTGCCGGGACAATCACCGTCATATTAGGTAACATTCGCATCATTCCGATATCCTCCAGAATTTGATGTGTGGCTCCATCTTCTCCCAATGTGAGCCCAGCATGAGAAGCACAAATTTTCACGTTCTTACCAGAATAGGCAACAGATTGGCGAATTTGATCATACACTCTGCCTGTAGAGAAATTAGCGAACGTACCCGTAAATGGAATTTTACCTCCGATGGTCATTCCTGCAGCTAACCCAATCATATTGGCCTCGGCGATCCCTACTTGAAAAAAGCGATCGGGATTCTCTTTTTGAAAGGTGTCCATTTTTAATGAACCCGTCAAATCGGCGCACAAAGCAACTACTTCTGAGTTAGTTCTACCTAATTCTGCTAATCCTTCTCCAAATCCTGAACGTGTGTCTTTTTGTCCTAGTACTTCTATTTCCATATTTTACAATGTTAAACTAATGGTTTTATTTGATTCAATCTTAAGTGTTTTTTCACGCGTATATGTGCTCGATTTCATTTCTTTTTCTCTGTAAACAACTTTGTAAGTACCGGGCTGAAGCATCCAATTTCCAGTCACACTTCCTTCTTCTAGGTTACACACCCATTCCACGTCATTTGTATTTCGAACTAAAAACACTTGACCTACAACAGGTTTGGCTGCTGTATAACTAAATGTTCCTGCAGGGACAATGTCAATGAAGGTTGTTTTGCTCTGTTCTACTTTTACCTGCATGTAAGTCCTAGGTAGTGTAAATACCTCTACGTCGTATGTGCCGATCAAATATTTCTGTTTTGCATTGAGCACTTGCTCGTTTAATGTTTCGGTTTTTCCTTTTTGCATCACGCGCATGTTTTGATGAGAAAGGCCAATCGTTTTGTTTTTGAGTTGAATAAATCCTTGTGGCGCATCAACTTGAATAATATTGTGCTTATGACGTTGAATGGTAATGTTCTTTTTTTCAATTTTTGGCAAGGTGTTGACGACAAGATCATAAGATAAAGCAGGATCCAAAATAAGCGTGTCTGGCAACCCTGCTCTGTTTAAGGTGTGTGTGAATGTATATTTCAAATTCTTGGTACCTGCTTCATATAAAAACATTGTCACATCGGTTTCTACAGGTTTTTTGTTGATGTCGTTGAGGTTGATTTGAACTGTAGTATTCAAAAGTGTTTTTGAAATCACAGAGGTGAGCGCACTTTTAAATGCTTCTTTATTCTCGGCGTCTGTATAAGTTCCTATGCAATTGAATTTATCTAAATAGGATAAGTCCATTCCAAGTCCGATAACAAATGGTGTAACTTTTACTCCTTTTTCTTTCAGTTTTTTTGCAATGATGCATGGGTCGTTATCACAGGATTCCAACCCATCAGTTATGAGAATGATAAAATTACGTTGAAGCGTATCAGGAAAATCTCCGGCAGCAGCTTCTAAAGAGCGAGCAATAGGTGTTGCGCCTTTAGCCTGAATTTGTTTAACCTTCAATTTTATAGCGTCCACATTTGCCGGACCGAAAGGAACTTCTAATCTCGTATCTTGACAATCTTGATACATGTTGGTTACGGCTGACTGATGGCCATATACTCTCAGTGCGATTTCAAGGTCTGGAATTCCTCTAAGTTTTTCAATTGAATGGTTGAGAATTTCTTTTGCGGCAGTCATTCGGGTTTGCTTATCCCAATCTAAGTTCATCGAGTTAGAAGCATCTAGGATGAATAAAATACGCGTTTTCTCTTGTGAAAACACCAAAAGTTGAAGGAATAAAAGCGTTATGGATAGAGCGAACCTCACTAATAATCGCCTAGTGTTTCTTCAAGTTGATCAAGTGCCAACTTGAGTTGTTCAGCATTGGGTGCAACCCCATGCCATTTGTGACTTCCCATCATATAGTCAACTCCTTGACCCATTTCAGTTTGCATGATTACCACAACTGGTTTATTTTTTCCACACATTTCTTTTGCTAGTTGCATAGTGGAACGAATAGATTCAAAATTGTTACCGTTCATTTCGAGGACCTCCCAACCAAAAGCTTGCCATTTTCCTTTTAAAT
>JBIJBD010000089.1:0-10069 GCA_044345395.1 Crocinitomicaceae bacterium
AATTACAAGTTAAATTTTATTATCAATAATTTATTTAATGCTGAATATTCATCAAGACCAGGAGATGTTCAACCTCCTCGTAATTTCATTTTTCAATTTCAGTATAACTTGTAAGAGACAAAATTAATGTATTGAATCGTGCAAAAATCCATGAAAAACTGCTAATATTGAAATCTAAACTATGTCTATGAAAGGAAATTTATTTATTTTCTCTTTTTGTTTTGTTGTACCTTTTTTCAAGGCACAAATAACTGGAAAAGTTGTTGATGGATCAAATAATCAACCGATAATTGAGGCAAAGATCATCGCATCAGATGGAAATAAAGTGAAATCAGATTTTGAAGGAAAATTTAAGTTAAATTGTACAAATTTTCCTGTCACTATTGTAACGTCTATGTTACAATTTGAAAATGATACAACAGTAGTAAAAGGTCCAGGTGAAATATTAATTACGTTAAAAGTACCTACGAAAGATTTAGGGACAGTAGTAGTATCTGCTGGTCGCAGAAAACAAGCAATAGAAGAAGTTCCAGTATCAATGGAAATAATTCGTCCTCAATTAATCGATAATAAAGGGATCACAGATTTAGAATCGGCTGTTGATCAAACTCCTGGTGTATTTACTATGGATGGTCAAGTGAGTATTCGAGGTGGGTCAGGTTTTGCTTACGGTACAGGAAGTCGCGTTTTGCTTTTATGGAATGGTATGCCCCTATTATCCGGATATGCCGGAGATACGCAATGGAATGCAATTCCAATGGAACAAGCTTCTCAAGTGGAGGTGATGAAAGGAGCTTCCTCGGTTCTATATGGCAGTGGCGCATTGAATGGGGTGATTTCATTACAGGAAAAAGAACCCAGTCCGAAAGCAGAAACTAAGATTAAACTTCAATATGGAGTTTACGATGGCCCAAGACGAGAATCTATGAAATGGTGGGGAAAAGATTCCATGCAACGGTTTAATCCTATGAACCAACAAATCGAAGTTTATAGAGGACAAATGTTCGCGCGATACGGCTATACGTTATCTTCTACATTATTTCACAATGATGGTTATCGACAAGGGGAGAATGAATATAGGGGTAGAGTTAGTGGTACTTTCTATTTTCGTCCTGTTAGATGGGAGCGTTTGAAAGCTGGTATTGGTTACAATTATCAGATTCAAAAAACCGGTAATTTTTTAATTTGGCAAAGTGATTCTCTCGGATATACACCAAGTGGTGGCGTTGATACGAGTAATGCAGCGTCAACCTTGACTTATAATCTTGGTCAGCGCCTATTTATTGATCCATATTTGAAATTTATCGATAAGAACAATAACAAACATCAATTGAAAACGCGCATGTATTATGCGCAGAACACCAATATAAACAATCCTGACCAAAGCAATGGCGCAATTATTTATTTTACGGATTACCAATTTCAAAAGCAGTGGGATAACGGTATTACGCTAACATCAGGACTTTCAAATATTTACAATGTAGTATTCTCAGAGCTCTTTGGAGATCACACATCTAATAACGTAGCAGCTTACACCCAATACGAGCACAAAATAACGGACAAACTCGATTTGAGTGCAGGTTTCAGGGTAGAGCATTTTATAATGGATGGAAAAAGTGGGGATTCAGATTTTAGATTTGGCAAAGATTCAAGTGCATTAACCATACCAGTCTATCCTATTTTACGCATGGGATTACACTATGAAATAGCAAAATACACTCACTTTAGAATAAGTGCAGGTCAAGGAATTCGTTACCCTGCAGTAGCAGAACGCTATACGGCAACATCGGTAGGCGCATTAAATATTTTTCCAAATGCTGAATTGACTCCAGAGAAAGGATGGGCTGGAGAAATTGGGATAAAACAAGGCGTAAAGATTGGTGAATGGAAAGGTATGTTTGATGCTGCATGGTTTATCAATCGATACCAAAATATGATTGAATTTACTTTTGGTATTTACAATCCACCAAACATTATCCTATCGACAAATCCCAATGATCCAGGTTATATAAATAAATGGGTAGGTTTTAGGGCTAACAATGCAGAGGCTGCTCAAATTAGCGGATTGGATCTTTCATTTAATAGCATGGGAAAAATTGGTGAAGTGGAAATTATTTCTCTAATTGGTTACACGTATATGAATCCAATTAGTTTAAATAACGATTCTATTTATATTTCAACATTTAGCGATACGGCTTCGGGAATGTTAAAATATCGTTTTAGGCATTTGGCGAAAGCTGACGTAGAAGTGAATTACAAGAAATTGAGTGTTGGCTTTTCATGCAGATATAATAGTTTTATGGCCAATATTGATAAGGTTTTTGAGGAACAAATTGCCGGTACCACATACATCTTGCCTGGATTAAAGGAATATAGGAAAATATATAACAAAGGAAATCTCGTTTTTGACGCCCGGGTTGCATACAAATTAAATGATAAAGTTCGTTTCAGCTTGATAGGTAATAATATTTTCAATGCCGAATACACATCTCGTCCAGGTGATATTCAACCTCCTCGAAATCTTGCTATTCAAGCGCAAATAAAATTTTAATTGAAAGTAATAGGTATCATACCCGCTCGATATTCCTCAAGTCGATTTCCCGGAAAACCGTTAATAGATTTAATGGGAAAATCAATGATTCAACGTGTTTATGAAGGCGCCTCTAAATCTTCATTAATTGATGAGGTAATCGTAGCTACGGACGATGAAAGAATATATAAGGAAGTCTTTAGATTTGGAGGGAACGTTGAAATGACACGTAAGGATCACGCATCTGGAACGGATAGATGTGCGGAAATTGCAGAAAGGCATAGGAATGCAGATTTGGTAATTAATATCCAAGGAGACGAACCTTTAATTAACTACAAACAGTTGGATGAGTTGATTGGTGAATTTAAAGATCCATCTGTTACCATTGCTACACTTGCAACTCCTTTTAAAGACGAATCTGAATTTTTGAATCAAAACAGGATTAAAGTTGTGCTTAATGTAGACAGAGATGCACTTTACTTTAGTAGATCACCGATTCCTTCATTTTCCTATGGAAATCCATTGAAAATTGAACGGTTAAAACATATTGGTGTCTATGCATTTCAACGCGATGTTCTGCTTACGTTAGCTAAATTACCGGTTTGTGAAATAGAACAAGTAGAATCACTCGAACAATTAAGATGGATGTATAACAAGTGGAAAATTCGAGTGGGGTTAACACAAATTGAGACGCCAAATATAGACGTACCTCAAGATATAGAAAAGGTCTTAAAGATGTTGTGAATATTTGCTTCGTAATTTCATTTTAGTTTTGTAATTTTGAGAAATGTACGCAATAGAATCGGGGATAGTAGAATTATTAGTCAAACACAATTGTGTTGTTATTCCCGGTTTTGGTGGGTTTATAGGTAAAAAAATCTCAGCTCAGGTAGATCTTGAAAACGGATTGGTTTTTCCACCTTCAAAGCAATTTCTTTTTAATGTCAATTTGATTGAAAATGATGGACTGTTAGTCCATTACCTAGCATCAAAAAGTGCTATTTCTTTTCAAATTGCTGAAAAACATATTGTTCAACATGTAAATGAGTGGCAAGAAGAATTAGCAGCAGGAAGGCCTGTAATTATTCGACAGCTTGGTTCCTTGCAGCGGAATTCAACCGGGATACTTGAATTCACACAAGACACTTTTTCAAATTTACTTTTACAATCTTTTGGTCTCAGAGAATTAGCTTTTGTTCCGGCAATAGAAGAGGAAATTCCTGTAAAAATCATAGAGATCAATAAAACTAAAAAGCCTCATCATTTGTGGAAATACGCAGCAGCAGCCTGTATTTTGCCAATTGCTTTTTATAGTTTTTGGCTTCCAACGCAAACGAATGTTTTACAGTCAAAAGTTATTTCTTTGTCAGATTTTAATCCATTCAAAGGGAGAATGAAAGCTTTGTATGAAGAAAATAAAAGTTTTTCATTTTTGCTTGACACAAAACAAGGCGAAGAAAAAATTACAATTCAACCAACCGAATCAGATTCAATATCAAATTACATTTTCGATGAATATACGGTGTTTCCTGTTAGAAATGAGAAAGAGAAAAGTCTACCAGGAAAAAAGTCTCTCAAATCCTCGAATAAATCAAATAATTTAATAAACGTTATTGCACCAAAACGAGCTAAATTTAAAGTGGTTGTGGGTTGCTTTTCAAAAATGAGCAACGTTGAAAAATTCAAACAAAAACTCAAAGCCGATGGTTTTGATGCGGCACATGAAAAGTTTGGCACTTTATTTCGTGTAGTCATCAGTTCCACAGACACCCTAAGTGTGGCAACTGATATGATTGATTTATCTCGTCAGAAGGGTTACAAAGGTTGGTTATTAAAAAAATAATTTCATGAAAAAATTATCGTTATTTATTAGTGCTTTATTATTGGGCACTGGATTTTCTTACACCCAGCAATTTTCAAAAAATATCGAAGGTAGTAAGTATCAATTTTCCAAAATTGTTTCCTATGAAGCGACACCGGTTCAGAGCCAAGGAATGACAGGAACCTGCTGGAGTTTTTCCGCCTTGTCATTTTTGGAGTCTGAACTCATCAGAAAAGGTCAGAAAGACGTACAACCCCTTTCTGAAATGTTCATCGTAAGGAAGGCATACGAGATGAAAGCAGAGAAGTACCTGAGAATGGATGGAAAAGTAAATTTTGCAGAGGGTGGTGCATTTCACGACATTCCCCTGGTAATCAAAAAATATGGAATAGTGCCTTATTTAGCGTACGATGGATTGAATGGAGCGAAATCCTATAATCACAGTGAGTTGTTTAAGGAGTTAGACAATGAAATGAAACTTGTATTAGCGAAAATTGGAGCAGAAGAAGGAATTAGTTCAGATTACAAAAAGAGGATTTCGGCTATTTTGGATAAGTATCTAGGTCCAGAACCTGCATCATTTGCGGTTAAAGGTCAAAAAGTTGATGCGAAATCTTATGCTAATCAATTAGGGTTGAATATGGATGATTATGTATCAATCACTTCATTCTCAAACCATGAGTTCAACAAACCCTGTATGCTAGAAATCCCTGATAATTGGGCTTGGGGACAAAGTTATAATGTTCCGCTAGAAGATTTAGTGAATATTACAATTGAAGCCTTGAAAAATGGTTATACACTAGCATGGGGTGCTGATGTTTCTGAGAAAGGATTTAGCTTTAAAAATGGAATCGCAGTAGTTCCTGAAAATTCTGCGACTATTGAAGTAAGAGGAAAAGACAATAGAAATTTCAATGATGCAGGTGCCGATCGAATGGGAAATGCGTTTTTATCCCCAGTAAAAGAAATGAAAATCACGCAAGAGGTAAGACAAAATGGTTACGATAATAAAACGACAACAGATGACCATGGGATGCACATTGTAGGACTTTACACAGATCAAAATGGAACTAGGTATTTTCTAGTTAAGAATTCTTGGGGGACAGGAAATTTCCCAAAGGGATATCTATATGTATCGGAAAACTATTTCAAATTCAAAACGATTAATGTCTATTTACATAAAGATGCCTTATCCCAAGAAATGAAATCAACCATTGGGATTAACTAATAAGAGTATTATTAATCCACCTTTTGTTTAATTTTAAATTGATAAAAATGAAAAAAATACTATTTATCTCAATCTCCGCAAGTCTCGTATTATTCTCTTCATGTCGCAAGCGATACGACAATGATCCTTCGGCTTTGATGAATTATAAAATAGAAACAGCATTCGATGAAATGACAAACATTTCTGACCAAGCGGTTACCGGAAATATGGTATATTATAAGTCCGGTGAAGTAGTTTACACCAAGCCTGGCGCAACTACCAATCTACCTAAAACGCCATGTAATGTCATCATTACCCTTGATACAACAACATTTCCCAGGACAGTAACTGTTGACTATGGCAATACAAACTGTGATTGTAATGACGGTAAAGTTCGTAGAGGAAAGATAATTACTACCTACACAGGACCATATTTAGCTCCAGGAACAGTAATTACACATACTCCAGAGTCATATTATGTAAACGATGTGCTTATTTCCGGTACAAAAACAGTTCAAAACATGGGACAAAATGCGTCATCACAACCATATTTTCAAGTAGAAATCAATGGTTCTGCAACCAATTCAGACGGTGAGGTACTAAATTATACCTCATCACGCGTCCGCACTTGGATAACTGGTTTTAACACATTGTTGGACAGATTTGACGACGAATATGACATTACAGGTTCGGCGAGCGGCACCTTTTCTAGTGGAGGAGGATATACAAGTCAAACAATCACTCCTATTCGGATTAAAGTAGGTTGTGGATTTCCTGTGAGCGGAGAGCTTCAAATTACACCGATTGACCGACCTGTAAGAACTATTAACTATGGAGATGGTAGCTGTGATTATTCTTTTACTGTAACGGTCAATGGATATACCTTCACAATAAATTGAATAAACTATTGAAATTTAGACCCAAAAGTACTCATAGTGTCATTTGAACACTTTTTCTTTTTTGTTGTTGTAGGTGTTGTAATATTCTTAGTTACTTTTGTAAACGAGCAGAATGATGAAAAAGATTGGAATTAACGGCTTCGGTCGCATTGGCAGGGGAGTTGCAAGGATAGTATTGACAGATCCAACATTAGAGGTTTGCCTAATAAATGATTTAGCGGATATTGATACATTAGCACATTTACTAAAATACGATTCTATTCATGGCCTTTTTCCTTTATCCTTTAAAAAAGAAGGAAATAGCCTAATTTTCGAGAATGGTAAACGAATTGTTTTTACCCAAATTAAACAGGCAACTGAATTGCAATGGAAGGAATTTGAGGTAGAAACTGTCATTGAATCTACGGGTATATACTTAACAAAGGAAAAAGCGGGTGAACATATTCAAGCAGGAGCAAAAAAAGTAATAATTTCAGCCCCTGCGGCTTCAGAAGATATTGAGACCGTTGTCCTTGGGGTGAATGATGGTCGAATAAATTATAACGCGCAAATAATTTCTAATGCCTCATGCACAACGAATAATGCAGCGCCATTGATTAGCGTACTAAAAGATATTCTAGAAATAGATGTTGCGTATATTTCAACAGTTCATAGCTATACGTCTGATCAGCGTTTGCACGATGCTCCGCACAAAGATTTGAGAAGAGCGCGTGCCGCGGCAAATTCCATTGTTCCAACCTCAACAGGCGCAGCCAAAGCAATTACGAAGATTTTTCCAGAATTGGAAGGAAAAATAACGGGAGGTTCCGTTCGGGTTCCTGTAATTGACGGTTCCATGACTGAATTAACCGTTATAACACCCACTAAAATTAGTGTTGCTGAAATAAATGCAGCGATGAAAGCTGCTGCAGAAGGAGTATTAGCTGGTATTTTGGCTTACACGGAAGATCCAATTGTATCTGTTGACATAATTGGAAATCCGGCAAGTTGTGTTTTTGATGCAGACTTAACCATGGTATTCAATAACCTTGTGAAAGTTGTGGGATGGTATGACAATGAAACGGGTTATGCCAATCGATTGGTTGAATTGGTAAAAAGATATTAACTTTCTACAGCTTCAATTCCTGGCAATACTTTTCCTTCGAAATATTCCAATAGGGCACCTCCTCCTGTACTCACATAACTTACCTTGTCTGAAAATCCAAATTTTTGAACAGCCGCTGCGCTGTCTCCACCGCCAATTAAAGTAAAAGCTCCATTAGATGTTGCTTTTGCAACTGCCTCTGCAACAGCCTTAGTTCCCGATGCAAATGCATCCATTTCAAATACACCCATCGGCCCATTCCATAAAACGGTTTGACTTTCTTCTATTACTTTTGAAAAAGCAGCCTGAGAGGCAGGACCTATATCTAAACCCATCCAATTGGCATTTATAGCGTTGCTTTCACTAATCTGAGTGTTAGCAGTTGGTGAAAATGAATCTGCTATAATTGAATCTGAAGGTAAATGAATTTGAACTCCTTTTTCTTTTGCTTTTTTGAGAATTTCAAGACATGTGGATAATCGTTCCTCTTCACATAATGACGCTCCAATTGTGCCACCTTGAGCTTTGAAAAAGGTATATGCCATACCTCCACCAATAATAATGTGATCAGCAACGGTTAATAAATTTTCCACGATAAGTACCTTATCGGAAACCTTTGCCCCTCCAACTATTGCTGTGAAAGGTCTTTTTGTTTCTTGCATTACTTTTTTAGCACTTTCAATTTCAGCAGCCATGAGAAATCCGGCCATTTTATCGTGAGGAAAAAAGCTTGCAATTTGAGTTGTGGAGGCGTGTGCTCGATGTGCTGTGCCAAATGCATCATTTACGTAACAATCACCTAATTCACTTAATTTTTGAGCAAACTCCATATCACCTTTAGTTTCCTCTTTGTAAAAACGTACATTTTCCAATAAAAGAACTTCCCCAGGTGTTAATTTTTCTGCTAAACTCCTTGCTTCATGACCGATACAATCTCCGGCGAATTTTACTTCCCTTCCGAGCACATTCTCGATTCCTTTAATAATATGCTTGAGTGAACTTTTATCTTCAGGACCTTCTTTTGGACGTCCTAAATGTGACATCAAAATTAAAGCACCACCGTTATCCAAAATATGCAAAAGAGTCGGAGCAGCAGCTCGTATGCGCTTGTCGTCTGAAATTTCGAAAGTTTCCTTATTAAGGGGTACGTTAAAGTCTACCCGCACGAGAACTTTTTTTCCAGCAAAAGAATAGGTGCTAAAATTTATCATGAAAAATCTTTTTTACAAAACTAAACAATCGTTGGGGAATTTAAAATTTTTGTAACTCTTACTGCGTAATGAATTTATTTATGCAGTTTTGTATAAAAATAACTAATGAAAAAAATCATTCTTGTCCTTTCTTGTGCAATTATATTAATATCAGCATGTAAATCAGTAGAAAAAGTCAATTCTTCAGGTGAACTCACAGAAGAAGTACAATATAGCCCGGAAGACGAGCTAATTGATTATTCTGAATATGCAAGAGGTATAGAAGGGGATCCTCTTTTAGAAGATGATATATTTAGTTTAGAGGATGAGATGCCAACGGTTAGGGCTATATATAATCCTTCTAGAACGCTGTGGGTAGACTTAGTGCATACAAAACTCGAAGTATCTTTTGATTGGGCGAATTCAAAACTAATGGGAAAGGCCACTTTAACCATGAAGCCACACTTTTATAACACTGACTCTGTTACCTTAGATGCTAAAGCAATGGATATCAATAGTGTGTCGTTGAATGGTAAAAAACTTTCATTTACCTATGACGATCAATTGCACCTCAGAATCAAATTGGATAAAGTGTACAAAAAGGATGAGAAGTTTATTTTATTGGTCGACTATGTGGCAAAACCTGAAGAGCGAGAAACAAACGGAAGTGCTGCAATCACTTCAGATAAAGGGCTTTATTTTATAAATCCAAAGGGGGAAGACAGTGATAAAATGCCACAAATTTGGACGCAAGGTGAAACTGAAGCAAACTCCGTTTGGTTCCCAACAATAGATGCTCCTAATGCCAAAACATCTCAAGAAATTTACATAACAGTAGAAGAGAAATTTTTAACGCTGTCTAACGGAAAGTTAGTTTCATCCAAAAAAAATGGAAATGGGACGCGAACTGATTATTGGAAACAAGACCAACCGCATGCACCTTATTTATTTATGATGTTTGTTGGTGAATTCAAAGTGATAAAAGATTTCTACACACGCCAAGATGGATCAAAAATGGAAGTTAATTATTACGTAGAACCGAAATATGAAAATGATGCGCGTGCAATTTTTGGTGAAACACCTGCCATGATTAAGTTCTTTTCTCAAAAACTAGATGTGGAATACCCATGGGATAAATATAGCCAGGTTGTGGTGAGAGATTATGTTTCCGGTGCAATGGAAAACACAGGAGCAGTTATATTTGGAGATTATGTTTATAAAAATCAGCGCCAACTTCTAGATGGCAACGATCAATCGACCATTGCGCATGAATTGTTTCATCATTGGTTCGGTGATCTTGTTACATGTGAATCTTGGGCCAATTTACCTTTGAATGA
>JBIJBD010000255.1:0-2546 GCA_044345395.1 Crocinitomicaceae bacterium
TTAAGAAACGAAATTGCCATTGAATTTGAAAAACATATGGAAAGTGCAAAATTTGGAAAAATCGTTCGGAATGGAGTCAACAAAAAAGAGTAAATTTTACTGATTTTTCCAACTTCCAGCGTTTTTAATATACGGCACACCAGCGTTTCTTAATTTATTAATTACATCGTTCAACGTATCTTTAATTCGCGTATACTGTTGGGTCGCTTCAACTAGTTCCGAATCTACTATTGTTTTATTTGATCGATGTGTTTTTGTAACACCCGTAGTATTATCGTAAAGTTGATATTCTAGCATTCCAAAGCGAGAAGAAAGCGATGGAGCCGTTTCAAATTCTCTAGAAGACTTTATGTTATCTCCATATACCAATGTATTCAATCGATGAAAATCTTCTTTTAACTTTTGAATGGTGCCAGAAATTTCCAATGGAACATTTGTTGCGTCCACAATGACCTTACTCAAGGTATTGATTTGATCTTTTGATTCGGCCATTTGAGTAGTTAAAATGCCAATTTTCCTATTCAATTCTCTAACTTCTTCCCTGAAAATAAATAACTCTTCAGGATTTTTTGCAAGCAATGTTTGGTTATTTAATCCTTTAACTTGGAAGGAAGACTTCTCTATTAAAAGCTCCGTTTTTTGCTCATTTGGGTTTACAAAGTAAACGCTCAAAAAATAGGTCCCTGGTGTAACGAGTAATCCACTTCCACCGCTACCAATTGGGTTGGTGGATTGTGTTCTCAAATTCCAATTGAACATGTTAACCCCTTTTGACGGAGCACTAGTTATTCTTTTAATTTCTTTTCCGGACGCATCTACTATAGACCAAACCAAATAAGGGCTTGTTTCAAGTTCCTCTTTTGCCAAGTCGTTGAATGCAGGATAAAAAACATCTTTCTTTGCTTTTTCTAATTCCTTTTCTTTCTCTTGACGCTTATCTTTAAGGGACTTCCAAGATTCATTAAAATGCAAATAAAAAGTTGCACCAAAACTTGGGTTTTTCGAGGACCACATGTTGTGACCTTGAAAGCCAGTGCCTTCCAATCCAAGAGGATCCATTGGGACATACAACAAGGCTTCTTTAGTTTGGAACAAATGTGCTCGTTTATCCAACGTTTCCTTCTTTAGCTCTCGTAACAACGAATAATTATCTAAGACATAAAATCCTCGTCCAAAAGTCGCTGCAACCAAATCATTCTCACGTTTTTGAATATCTAAATCATATACAGCTATAGTCGGTAATCCAGCTAATTTAGTCCAATTTTGACCACCATCAGTGGAGAAAAATGCCCCAAATTCAGTGCCAACGAATAAAAGATTCGGGTCAATATGGTCTTGCTTGATACAATAAACATTTCCTCTTTCCGGTAAATTTGAAGCAATCGAAACCCACGATTTCCCTTTATCTGATGATTTCAATAAATAAGGTTTGAAATCGCCATTTCGTTGCGAGTTAAACGCAGCAAAGACTACATTTTCATCATGTAACGACGCCGTTAGCATATTGACGCGCGTTTGCACAGGAACCCCAGGGAATTGCTCGACTTTCGTCCATGACGCTCCATCATTTTCAGATACTTGAACCAAGCCATCATCCGTTCCCACATACAAAAGACCTTTTTTCTTAGGCGATTCATCCAAAGCCACTACGTTTCCATAAATCGTCGTAGAAGCATTTTTCATTACAGCATCAATCGTCCATACCTGACCCATTACTTTTAACTTATTTCTGTCTAATTGACGTGTTAAATCTGGAGAAATCGTAGACCAATCATCTCCTCTGTTATTCGATTTAAACAGTTTATTTGCAGCAAAATAAAGTACTGATGGGTCATGAGAAGAAACAATAAGTGGAGCATCCCAATTCCATCGGTAAGCTTCTTCACCTTTCCCTGGCATCGGCTGAATGGGAACTTTTTCACCTGAAACTTTGTCGTAACGAACCAACCATCCATATTGAGCTTGAGCATAAGCAATTGATGGATTAGACCAATCACAAGCAGACTCAAATCCATCACCACCATTTGTAATGTACCAATCTGAATTTAAAATTCCGGCCACGTTTGTGGTTGCCGCAGGTCCTCCCATGGAGTTGTTATCTTGCGTTCCACCATAAATATTGTAAAACGGTGTTGCGTTATCAGTAGTAACCTTATAAAATTGGATTATCGGAAGGTTGCTATAATACTTCCATTCTTTCGCATGCGTATAGGTTTCATACACTCCCCCATCGCAACCTACAATCCAATGGTCGGTATTATCAGGATCAATCCAAATGGCGTGGTTGTCAACATGTTTATTTGATTCTCCTGTCATTACGAAAGTTTTACCAGCATCCTCACTGTGATGCAAATATGTATCCATTGCAAACACTTTCTTTTTGTTTAAGGGATCAATCATAATTTCTTGGTAGTAGTTCCCACTTGTATTGAAATCCCCTTGCTTCGACCAGCTCTCACCTTTATTTGTAGATAAGTATACACCTGCTTTACCATAACGAGCTTCAACTATAGCATACACATAATTCGGATCGGACGGCGCAACAG
>JBIJBD010000256.1:0-2532 GCA_044345395.1 Crocinitomicaceae bacterium
TACGATCCCGAAGCAATGGAAAATGTGAAACGACTTATTGGTGAAAAGATTTCCTTTGCAGAAAATGAATACCAAGTATTGGAAGGTGCAGACGCATTAGTAGTTTGTACCGAATGGGGGATATTCAGAAATCCTGACTTTGTAAAAATGAAATCATTGATGAATGATCAAGTAATTTTTGATGGTCGAAATTTATATGAAATAGAAGAAATGACGAACCGTGGTTTTTATTACGCAAGCATTGGTAGAAATTTAATTCAGCCAGCATGAAAAGAATACTCATTACCGGAGCAGCAGGATTTTTAGGCTCGCATTTATGTGACCGTTTTATTCGAGATGGTTACCACGTGATTGGAATGGATAATTTAATTACCGGTAGACTCAAGAACATTGAACATTTGTTCGGCCTAGAACATTTCGAATTTTATCACCACGATGTATCAAAATTCATTCATGTACCAGGAAAGTTAGACTATATTTTACATTTCGCATCGCCTGCTAGTCCAATTGATTATTTGAAAATTCCAATTCAAACTTTAAAGGTCGGATCGTTAGGTGTACACAATTGCTTAGGCTTGGCAAAAGCAAAAGGGGCGAGAGTTCTTATTGCATCTACTTCAGAAGTTTATGGCGATCCAACTGTTCATCCACAAACAGAGGAATATTGGGGCAATGTGAATCCTGTAGGACCAAGAGGTGTTTACGACGAGGCTAAGAGATTCCAAGAAGCAATTACAATGGCCTATCACAATTTTCATGGTGTTGAGACACGCATCGTAAGGATATTTAATACCTACGGACCGAGAATGCGTCTTAACGATGGCCGCGTTTTACCTGCATTTATTGGACAAGCACTACGTGGGGAAGACCTAACAATTTTTGGAGATGGTAGCCAAACTAGATCCTTTTGTTACGTTGATGATTTAGTAGAAGGAATTGTTAGATTATTACACAGTGATTATGCGTATCCAGTGAATATTGGCAATCCATCTGAAATTACAATCAGTGAATTTGCAGAGGAAATTATCAAATTAACCGGTACCAACCAAAAGGTGGTTTACAAAGAGCTACCAACGGATGATCCTAAACAACGAAGACCCGATATTACAAAAGCAAAATCATTACTTCAATGGGAACCACAAATTGACCGCGCTGAAGGATTAAAAAGAACCTATGCTTTTTTTAGAACGCTGAGTCAAGAAGAATTGATGGAGACTGATCATTATAATTTCGATAAATACATCATTAAATAACATGTCTTATTACGCACACGAATCTGCTATTGTTGATGAAGGTTGCCAAATTGGTGAAGGCACCAAAATTTGGCATTTTTCTCATATCATGCCAAATTGCAACATTGGCGAAAATTGCAACATTGGACAAAATGTTGTCGTATCACCTGATGTGATATTGGGAAACAACGTAAAAGTTCAAAATAATGTATCGATATACACCGGTGTGATTTGTGAAGACGATGTTTTCCTGGGTCCATCGATGGTTTTTACAAATGTTGTGAATCCTAGAAGTGGTGTAAATAGACGTGGTCAATACAGTAAAACCACCGTTAAAAAAGGAGCGAGTATAGGCGCTAATGCTACCATTGTATGCGGTCATGATATTGGCGAGTATGCATTTATTGGTGCCGGAGCGGTGGTAACAAAACACATTCCTGCGTATGCGCTTGTTGTCGGAAATCCTGCAAGACAAATTGGATGGATGAGTGAATTTGGACATCGTTTGACTTTTGATTCAACGGGAATTGCTATTTGTCCTGAGAGTCATGAGGAATATAAATTAGAAAATAATCAAGTAAGTAAAATCGGATGACAAACGATACAAAAATAAAATTCGCCGTAGTAGGCGCTGGTCACATTGGAAAAAGACATGCGGAAATGATTCGGCGAGATAAAGAAGGAGAATTGGTTGCCATGGTCGATATTCGCGGTAAAGAAGAATGTGGTGCTCAAGAATTTGACGTACCCTTTTTTAACAGCATTGAGGAGCTTTTGGCAAGTGGATTAGCATTTGATGTCGTAAATGTTTGCACCCCAAATGGTTTGCATGCTGAACAATCATTGAAGGCATTAGATGCGAAAAAACATGTAGTTTGTGAAAAACCAATGGGTCTTACCAAATCAAGCTGTGAGGAAATCATTTTTAAAGCATTACAGGTTTCAAGACAGGTTTTTTGCGTGATGCAGAATAGGTATTCACCACCCTCTGAATGGATCAAATCCATTGTTTCAGAAGGTGTTTTAGGAGATATTTACATGGTTCAATTAAATTGCTATTGGAACCGTGATGAACGCTATTATAAACCAGGCGGGTGGAAAGGCACCGAGGATTTAGACGGTGGAACATTGTATACACAATTCTCGCATTTCATTGATATCATGTATTGGTTATTCGGTGACATCGACAATATCCAGGGGAAGTTTGCAGATTTTAATCATCAGCATACTACTGCATTCGAAGACTCAGGGTTCGTGAGTTTCGACTTTATAAATGGTGGTATGGGTTGTATCAACTATT
>JBIJBD010000094.1:0-9746 GCA_044345395.1 Crocinitomicaceae bacterium
ACAGCAGTGGAACCTTTTTGAAATTGAATTTTTTTTATCAATTTGCCTTCAAAAACAAAACCTATTTTCATACATTCGAAAATTTTGTAACAAAGTTATTTTTATGCGATTGTTTAGCCAATTTTGATCGAGTCTTTTCGTTTTAGCGTAATATAAATACCTATGAAAAAAACTATTGAAATAATAAGGACGGCTATGAAATCAATGGTAAATGTAGAATAAAGGTCTGGAAAAAACTCTTTATAACTACTATGATATTGATTATTTAAAAAATCCACCGCGTTGGAGTCATTGTATAATTCAACACCATTAGATTTTTCAATTTCCACTGACATTTCTAATTCCGATACATCTTCACCTCGTGCCTTAGATTCACACGATTCTTTTACATAATCTTCCATGTACAAAGAATCAACAACTTTATTGTTTTGATCAAAGATTGAATGTTTAGGAACTTCGACTTTTTGTTGGATATTTGTGAAACCTTCCGTACCCCATCTTGAAATTGTTACATAGCTCATTAATTCAACAATACTCGAAGGTAATTTAGACAAAACACCCGCTAGCAATATTTGTGGTATTAGAGTAATTGGCACCAAAGTCATCACTTTTTCTGTAGTATCAACGATCGCAGAAAGCAAAAGCCCCATGAGCGTTGCGGCAACAGATAGGAATACCATCCACAATACAGAAGCGAGAGGATCAGTCCATACTACTTCTTTTGTACCTGAAAATTTCAGGGTTAGAATGGAGATAAAAATAACTGCTTGTACGAGAGCAAATGCCCCTAAAACTGTAATTTTTGAAAAAATATAGGATAGAATACTTTGATTAAACATGCGCTCCCTTTTGTATATTGGGAATTCACCAACGATTTCTCTTGCAGCGTTGTTTGCACCAAACCACACCGCAGATACAGCAATTAAGAAAGGTACTGCCAATTCGATATGATCGTAAATCATGCAAATTAAAATAGCAATAATAGGTGCTTGTCCAATCATGAAAAATGAATTTATTTTATCATTTAACTTTATGTTAAAGTACCTTTTAGTTAACCAGAAATACTGGTGAAAGTAATTTATTTTTGCAGTAGATTTTATTTTAGCAGGGGGGAGTGAAGCTATCTTTTTTTCTGGATTACTAGATTTATATTTGCTTATCCACCTTCCAGCTTTTTCTTTGACGAGGTCTTCATATACGGAGGTAATGTAGTCATGCCCGAAGTACGATAGATAGCTCTTGCTATCACCATAATAAACAAGATGACCACCCTCTGCCATGAAAATTACGGAATCCATGTGGTGCAAATCTTCTGGTTTATGTGTGACCATTATTACTGTTGTACCTTTTTTTGCTAATTCCCTTAAACAGCCTAAAAATTCTTTAATTGTTTGAGGGTCAAGCGGTGATGTAGGTTCATCTAAAAACAATACTAAAGGATCTGTTAAGATTTCAACAGCAATTGAAACTCTTTTTCTTTGGCCTCCACTAATTTCGCTAACCATATTATTTTTAAGATGGGTAATATTCAGTGCGTGTAAAACTTCATTTATTTTTGATTCAATTTCAGACTCCGTTGCGTCACAAAGCCTTAATTTTGCAGCATAATATAGAGATTTATACACACTCAGTTCGCGATGAACAATATCGTCTTGCGGAACATAACCAATATGGGTTTTAATGTAATCATAATTCTCATTAAGTTCCAAACCGCAAATGGTAACCCTTCCAGATGAGGCGGGAGAATCTCCGTTTAGTGCTTTTAATAAGGTAGATTTTCCACATCCTGAAGGACCCATTACAGCAAGAAGAGCCTTGGACGGAATTTCGATTGTTGTTTCATGTAGACCAATATATCCATTTGAATATTTCTTGATAATTCGTTCGGCCTTTATTGCTGCTTCTCTTGATAAATCTCTTGGGGCTTCGCTTAAAGAAATACGAAATCTACCAATAAGTATGACGTCCTGGTTTGTGACCCTTGTTGCGCCAGAAATTCTTCTGCCATTTACAAAAGTTCCGTTTAACGATCCCAAATCCTTTATACTGTATTCTGATTGCGAGACCCTTTCAATAACAGCATGTTGCCTACTAACAGAAGGATTATTGATTAATACATCGCAATTTGGATTCCTTCCTACAATTATTTGTTTTTTCTTCTTTAGTTTTTCAATAATTGTGGATGAAGATCCTGTATCGACATTTCCAAAATCTTTAATTTCTGATTTACGTGATGAATAATCATCCGGATTGAATACAATCATTACTCCCTCACCTTTGGATAATGTAATTTTGTCCGTTTTATTAATCTTAATTGGTGTGCTTGAAACAATTTTTTGACCGTTTACAAATGTGCCATTTGTGCTGCTAAGGTCAATAATATACAAGTCACCTTCCTGATCATAGATTAATTGAGCATGATACTTGGAAATTACATTGTTCTTAATGATAATGTCGTTATCATCGGACTTACCAATTCGAATTTCTAAAATCTTACCTTTTAAAAGTTGAATTTTTTTAACTAAACCACCCTCAACGATAAAACCTAATTTCATAAATCTAGTCGTTAATAATTTTTACTTCCCTGGACATTGGGTAGATTCTTAGATGTTTTTGTATGGGGAGAGTTAATGGTTTCTCGTTGATTTTTAAATACACTAAACCTTTTGCATAATAATCAAATCCATTTAATATTTTTGTGGCACCTGTAAGTACGGCACTTGCATTTTGAATGATAAGTTTGGCAATAATAATTTCTTCAGTTTTTCTATTGATGATTTTAGATTCATTATTTCGCCAATCACCTACTTTGCTACTCATTTGAACATCGGAAAAAACTTCTATGTTCATACTGTCTATTTTAATTGGAATATTTAACGAATTGTTGATTCCTAAATTTACTTTGACAGTTGATGTAGATAATCCGATATCTTCAATGCTAATGCTTTTTACATCTACACCATCTTCACCCAATGCGTCATTTGAAAGTTTATCTGTAAGATCTTTGGTTTTGATCCAATAGGAAAGATTTTCAACCCTGTGTATATCTAAAAATGTGTAATCACCTTCTAATGTGCCGACTAAGAGGATTGAATCTTTAAGCAGCAGTTCATCACCATATTTATCCAATATCTTAAGATTGAAAGTCATATCAAAAGGAACGTTTGTAATTTCTTTAGCACTTAAATCCATTTCTTTTGAATAACCACTCGCAATGAATGAGTTGTTGTAGTATAGCCGCAATGATAAGTCATTTCCTTTAACAGAATAAAATCTGGGGTTATAGATTCCTAATAATAAATTTGCTTTTAAACCATCCTCTTCTATGGATAAAATTTCTATTTTTTCTATTTTTTCTACGGAAGGTTTTTGACAAGAAGATATTGATGTGAGAAAACAACAGAGCATCAATAAAGTGGAAATTCTCAAAATTGTGGTCATCCAATGTTAATTATTACAATTCATATTATAATTCTTCTTCAGGTGATTCTTAGAACAAGTTGCTCGGTCACCTGAATAAGGGTGAGAACTAAAAATGCTGAAAATATCTTTTTCTCCGTTATTCTCACTCATTCTTGACCATAATTGAATGTTTTGACAAGCGTCATATCCTGCTGCACGCGCGAGATCTAATCCAAATAAATCGCAGTGGCCTTCGTTTTTTTGATTAAAAGGTTGTGTAAGAAAAGAGCCTATATTATTTGCAATAGCACCAAGTTCGTCGCCTAAATAGCCGCTTGCTATTTTGTATTTTTTTATTTTTTCAGCAATATGCCCTAATTCATTGTGACAGATTTCATGTCCAATAATACAGGCAAGTTCATCTTTGGATTTACAAAAGTTATAAATTCCTGTCGTAACAAATATTCTTGCGCCAGCTGTGAATGCGTTTATTTCATTACTCTCAATAATGTATATTTTGTAATGTGGCTTGTATTTAGAAAAATTTTCGTTTGACGTTGGATTGGCAAAAGTAGATATCTGTTTGATTAAAGCGTTCATTATTTCAGAAACACGGTCATAGTCACTTCCTGAAGTTCTAATTGTATGCTTCTCTTTCATTTTTTCATAGACTACTTCGCCAACCTCTAATTCTTCGGCGATAGTGACTTTTTCATTTGTAGAAAAAACTGTAAACAATTCGTTTTCAACTTCTTCAAAAACATCTAATGAATTTGCATAACAGGTCAAATCATGATTAGTTTTTTTTTGCCCAATCATTGTATTAGCGTTCAAAAATAAAATTAAAATAAACAAAAAGTTTCTTTTCATATATTTAGTATTAATTACACGTTTTGTTGTAGTTTACTTCCATGTGACTCTTTGTGCATTTTTTTCTATTTTTGGAATATGGATGAGAATTAAGAAATTTGTCCAATACAGTGCCATTTTCATTTCGTTCTTCACTCATTCGTCGCCATAGTTCATGTGCGGCACAACCTTCATAACCCGCAGCCACAGCAAGATCAATTCCATTTAAGTCGCAATAGGTTTCTTTTTTCTGACCAAAAGATCGAGTTATTTGGCTATAAACTCCTGCGCCTGGCACTGAAGATTTTTTTAGCATCTCATTAATATGGTAGAGCTCATTGTGGTAAATTTCATGGGCAACGATACAAGCCATTTCATCAGAGGTCTGAGTATAATCGTAAATTGTTGTTGTAACAAATATTTTTCCTCCACAAGTAAAAGCATTCCATTCTTCAGATTCGATAAAGTAAATTTGATAATTAAATCCTCGTGGATTTTTCAACTCTTTTACCAAATTGCTCAAAATAAATTTTAAATTATCAAGTTTTTTACCACTCTCGACAAATTTGTAGGTTCTTCTGCAGTCTCTTAATAAGTTTTCCCCTTCTTCTTCCTCTTCTTCCCTCGTTACTTTTCTTCCAACTGTATTTGTAATTTCTTTGTCAATTTCTTCTCCTATCAAGATCAAATCTGTCGTCCCGTAATCTCCTTCTTCTTTTAGGCAAGAAGCATCAATTTTTGTTTTTCCAACCTTAGAAGTTCCTTCCTCACCACTTTCGATTTTATCCTTTTTATCAGTTCTTTCATCGGTAGGTTTTTCGGGGTCTTTTGTTAGGATTTCAGTAACATCTGAGATAGAAATGGCATTATCTTTTTTTTCAGTTTTAGAAATACCAAATTGAATGACTACAAAACATAGTGCTGTTATTCCTGCTACCAAAAAATAGGGCATTAACTTAAAATCATCCTCTTTTTTCGAAGAGTATGATATTTTCGAATTATTCTGTATCGCAAAATGTTGCCAATTAACTACAACTTGATTACCACATGTAATGACGTCGTGCACTGATATTAACACAGAATCATAAATTCGACGACCGTTTACAAAAGTGCCATTTTTTGAAGATAAGTCTGTTATAAATGAATTTCCTTCTTCATCTATGAAAATTTCAGCGTGACGTCTTGAAATAGAGTTGTCATTTAAAATGATGTCACTATTCGGATCTCGTCCTATTTTGATTTGTTTAAAACTCATTTAGTTCAAAAATTGAAGTAAATCCATGGTAAATTCTTCACAATCTTCATACCTATCATTTGGAGATTTTGCGGTCGCTCTCTGTATTATTTCATTCATTTCGCCTTCGTATTCTATGTCTAATTCATTAGGTGCATAGTAATCCGGTACTGGTTGGGTTTTAATTTTATCAAATAATTGATCTCTTGTCAAATCTCCATCAAAAGGAAGTCTGCCTGTCAATAATTCATATATGCTAATTCCTAAAGAGTAAATATCTGTTCTGTGATCTACATCTTCACCTTTAATCTGTTCAGGACTCATGTAGTAGGGGCTACCCATTATTTCTTCACCAGCATTCTTTTTCCCTTCACTGGAAATACCAAAGTCAATTAATTTGATTTGATTTTTTTCAGTCAACATAATATTTGACGGCTTGATGTCCAAATGGACAATATTTTGGGAATGCGCAAAACCAAGGGCAGCCATGGTCTCCATCATAAGCAAGGCCACATTGCTAATTGGTAAAGGCCCACTTATTTCTTTAATGTACTCTCGAAGGTTTTTTCCATCAATGTACTCCATTACCAAGTAACCGGTATCTTTGTACAATATAAAATCCTTCAATGAAACAATGTTTGGATGTTTTAATTCTAAGTATCGGTAAGCTTCCTTTCTAAAACTTTGCAGCATAGTTGCGTTTGCAAAAAATGCAGGATTTAATTGTTTTATCGCTACGAGTTCACCCGTATGTAAATCTACCCCTGAAAATATTGTAGCTGTGCCGCCTGCATTTAAGCGGTCAACAATTTCATAATGGTTGATTTTTTTATGCACAAATAATTACTTAGGGCAATCGCATTTATATGTTCCTTCAGCCCTGGTTGGTTCAGAGAAATTGACTTTTTTTCCGTTAACCGTCCATTTTTGTGTTTTCCACTCAGGAAAATTCCCTGTGGGCTTATTTTCTTTGAAGCTTTTTTCACATTGTTGTTTATAAGCATTCTCAAGTTTTCGGTCAATTCCATCCTTAGAATTATCTACTTTAGTAATTTCTACGGTGCAAGTTTTAGTTTGAAATCCTATAGGAGTAGGAGTAGGAGTAGGAGTAGGAGTAGGAGTAGGAGTAGGAGTAGGAGGAGTAGGATCACCAATCTCTTTTATTAGGGCGCTGATAATTTTGTCTTTACCTGATTCGTCAAATACAATCCTAAATTTTGTTAATTTCAAATCAATTGGACAATCTTCACAGATATAGGTTATATTACCTTTTTTAGCCGATTCTATTTTTTCAGATAAACTATCTAGTTGTTTTTCTGTGTAATTTTCTAAGTCTTTTTTTGATAATACTTCTTTTTTATTTTGAGGATCATCTGGACCAGGTGAACCACCTATTTTCTTATCTTCTCTTAAAAGAAAATAAATTCCTGTAGCAATTACCAATGATCCAACCAGGCCATAAATTAAATACTTCGTTTTGGAATTCTTTTTATGCGACTGATAGTCCTCAGCGTCAATAGTTACTTGACCAGTCGCTTCATAATCAGAATTTCTTGGCATGGTCTTAACGGGATTAAAATTCCGGAAAGATGAAGACATGTGTGGACTTTCGGTAATTTGAATCAAGATATTGGTAATATTATCAACACCGCCATTTTCCATTGCAGTATTGTATAGATTTTCTACAGAAGCCTGGAGATTGTCTCCACTAATGAGTTCATACATCGTAGAATCTTTTACCATACCACATTGTCCATCTGAGCAAAGAAGAAAAATATCACCTACTTTCGCTTTTATTGCTTTTTCACAAATTGTTCCTTTTACCTCCTCACTATGACCTAATGCCTTTAAAATTTGATTCTTTTGTGGATGGTTTTCAGCTTCATCATCGGAAATTGTACCATTATCCACTAGTTGTTGAACAAAAGAGTGATCCTTTGTTAGTCGGTTGAGAACACCTTGACTCTTCACATAAATTCTTGAATCGCCAACGTGACCAATGAAAATGTCATTTTCTCGTATAATTAAGACCACGGCGGTCGTTCCCATTCCTTTCATAGAAGGGTCTTCGAGTGTTTTGGCAAATATTTGTGTATTGGCAAACTGAAACGATTCTTGAATAGCCACTATTAAATTCTCATGGTAATTCGAAATAAAATAATCCAGAATACTTCTAACAGCTATAGACGATGCCAATGCACCACCTACGTGTCCACCCATTCCATCACAAACTACAAAAATATCTCCGTTTATCGTGTCAAGGGCTGTTCCTTGAGCATCTTCATTCGCTTGTCTTACGGCTCCTTTGTCCGTGTGCACAACATGATTAAATTTCATAAGTTTTATCTTTAAATATGGAACGTAATTGTAATATCTCCTGCATGAATAACGTCACCATGTTGCAATTGTACTTCGGATATTTTATACGAATTATGAAACGTGCCGTTTGTGCTATTTAAGTCTTTGAGAAAATATTTATAATTTCTAAAATAAATGGTAAAGTGTTTTTTAGAAACCGTTGGGTGTTGCAATGCAAAATCACATTGAGATGCATCTCTTCCAAAAATTACAGTAGGTTGATCAATTTCAAAACGCCCATGTCCATTAGGTCCTGAGAACTCAATCCAAGGGAAATTGCCTTTTTCACGCATTTGAGCTACTAATACATCGTTTTGAACTTGTTGTTCACTTTTTCTTCTGGCTCTTTCATTTTCTTCTTGAATTCTTCTCTCTTCCTCCTTACGCTGTAATTCTAGTCGTTCGATTTGATTCAATTTTTGTTGAATTTGTCGATCTTCATTTTCTCGTGCTTGAGCGTCTTGTTGCCTTTTATTCTCAATTTCTTGCAATCTTGCTGCATTCATTTGATCCATGGCAGCTTGTTCTTGTTTTTTCTTTTTATTGTAATAAACAATTCCATACACAATAAAAGCTAAAACCAGAATTCCTAGAATAATCCAAAGTAAATTGTCTTTAATTTTTTCTGTAAAAGACTTATCTGGAGAATTCAAAATAAATTCAGTTTTTTGATCCTCGCACTCAACTTTTATTTGTCGATTGGTTGAATTTTTTTCTTCATTGGGTGTAGTATATTCAACTGAATAAATTACACCCGCATGTCTCTTGGAGAAGTCATTTAAAAAACCAACCATTTTCACGATGGCATCATTTGGATCATTTTTAGTGTTTACGTAATATTCTCCATATGAATCAGTACATAGTTTTTTTGTATAATTATTGGCCCCTCTGGCGTAATAAGTCAATCCATAAACTGCAATATTATTTCGTTTCGCTTTAGCGTAAGGCGCTTCTGTGTCGTGAGTTGCTTCACAAACTTTGTCATCTGCCAAAATGAAAACTCCTCTGGCTAAACTTTTGGTAGTATTAGTTTCTAGAATTTCCATTGCTTCATTTGCGGCATGAAGCACAAGGTTTGTTCCAAGAGTAGAACATTTATTTCGTTCGTAAATTGGTTTAGGCTTGGATAAATTGTCTAGTCTCGAAAGTAATTCAGCTTTATCATCTGTAAATTTAACGTCATTGGGAAATAATAGTCTTCCGCCACGTTCGTTGTTAAAATAATATATTCCAATTTTATCGCCTTTAGAAATATTGATTTTATTAATCGTTTCTTTCAGGACTTTACGGTGCCATTCAAATTGCCTTAATCCTCCACGAGAAGGATCGTTGTAAAGAATAACAAAAATTATAGCTTTATTTTTAGCTGCTGAGTCATTTTTTGCAAACTCTTTTGGTAAATCAATTTTCGTTTTTACACCATCCTCAATAAATTCTACAGTTCTAGAGGTTCCCTCTGGATTTCTAAACCACAAGTCGGCTTTAATTTTCGGCCACTCCGCTGTTTGAACATTTTTTACACCGATTTCTTGAGCTATGCTAATAAAACTCGAATAAAGAAAAAATAATAAAACTAACCTTGTCATTCTATAAATATTATTCTGCTGATTTGAATTTAAATGTTGTATTTCCTAATCGTAAATCATCTCCATCATTTAAGTCGTAAGCCTCCTCAACTTCCAACTCTTGACCGTTAATATAAGTACCATTAGCGGTCATTTTATCTTTGATTTTAAATTTTCCTTGACGATACAGTATAGTAACATGTTCGGAAGAAATAGTAGGGTCTTTTGTTATTGTAATAGTATTTTTAGGATCTCTTCCTATTGTGTTGGTTCCTTCATAGATTCGCCAATCAACTCCCATGTTATCTAATGAATATGAAATTATCCTTCCAACTATT
>JBIJBD010000257.1:0-2501 GCA_044345395.1 Crocinitomicaceae bacterium
ATCCGTGGTACAACCTTCATCAGAAGTGGAGGTTAAGTTCAGGTATTGAACACCCGTCGTGACAAACTTATACGCCGAGCTTGTTCCTTCTAGCGAATATTGAAGATTTACCAACCAATCTGTTTGGGCGATATTTCCAACTGAAACGGAACTTAGGTTTTCAAAGGTTGTCCAGGTGTTTTTACAAGCAGGACCAACTTGCCAAGCCAAGGTTGGACGTGGATAAATGATGATACTTTGCATGGATGTATCCTGGCAACCATTATTCGCCGTAACGATCAATTGCACATCAAAGGTATCTGCATCGGCGTATATTTTCTGAAAACTTGGATTGATGACTTGCGTTCCATCTCCGTAGGACCATACGTTGGTGGTAATGTTGAATGTGTCTAATATGCTGCTATTATTCACAAAGTTCACTGCACTTAGCTCGCAGGTATTGGCAAACGAAAAATCTGCGACTGGAGCAGGTTGGATGTACACTGCTTGGACGACTGTATCTCTGCAACCATTGATGTCTTGAGCTTGGAGGGAGACGTTGTAGATGCCAGTGGTGCCGAAAACGTGAGTTGGGTTGGGAGAAGTGCTTGTGGTGTTGTCCTCGAAGGACCAAAGTTGAGAACTCAAAGATGAGAATTGAGAGTTGGATGAAGTAAACTCGACGGCATCGTAGGGGCAGAATTTTTCAGTTATGAAGGATACAATTGGCTTGGGGTGAACGACCAAAGGAAATGTGGTACTGCTACTACAACCTTCTTGGGTTTCTACGAGCAAAGTTACGTTGAACACACCCGAAGTATTTATAGTGAAATTGCCTGAGCTACCAGAGAGCGTATCACCTTGGCTAATTGACCAAGTCTTGGAGATAATTGTGCCATTGCCATTTGGCACAAAGCTGTTATCTAAATAACTACCCGGTGAAAACTGGCATAGCGTATCTGAAAAAGTGAATTGTAAGGTTGGTGAAGTACCAATAACCGTTACTTGAATGGTATCTCTGTTATGACAGTTGTTGGTGTTGGTTACTTCCAAGATGTAAAGCCCGGAGGTATCTACTGTTTGAATGCTTTGCGTATTACCTGTGTTCCATGAATAGTCTGTTATGCCTGCAGGTGCATTTTGCAGTTGGATGTTGTTGCCTGAACAGAGAGAGGTGTCTGGGCCGAGAGTAAGTGTTGCTAAACTCGAGTCTATAGCTACTGAAAACAAATTCGATTTTATTACACACCCTTGTTGATTTTGAAACTCTACAAAATAATTATTACCTGCATGAACTTGATTGGTAATATTGGGATTACAGTTGTTCCATCTAATGAAAGAATGATTTTGAGGGACATTAGCGGTAAGGAATCTTGGCCCATTATAGCACTCATACTCCACATCTGAAAAAACATTCATTTTCGGATTATTGACCACAATTGTGTCTCTCGAAGTTCTTCCGAAAATATTGGTGGTTTGCACCCAATAACTTCCTGGTTGGGTTACTTGGATACTTTGGGTAGTTGCTCCTGTACTCCATAAGAAGTTGGTGTATATACTTGAAGCTGTTATGGTTTCATTGACACACGATCCGTTATTTTGGTATGTTGGTGTAACATCTGCTCCAAGATTTATGGGAGGAGCATATTTATCCATAATGTATTTCTCAACCAAACTTTGTTCATTTGCTGTTAGAACACGGTTGTAAAACAAGTATTCAGGCATTTCTCCATTAAAAAACTGATTATTATTAAATCCACCTATCATTAAAATATCATTAACTGTTCCGATAGGTGATATTGAATTCGTTGAAGTAAGTTGAGCATTTTTTCTAAATCTTACAAAACTAGAATCTATGCTTCTCGATATCACGATGAATTTACTTAAATCAAAAAGAGTGTTTGTATTTACTGCTGACCCAATAATGTATGACCCAAATTGATTATTATTTGGTAAAACATATATTTGATTAAACGGGGAATTCGGATGAAGTAAAATATTATGATAGCTTCCATTAGGATCACCATTTCTTTTAAGCATAAAAAATTCAGAACGATAGGATGAATTGAATAAACTTGTATTTAACTGATCATCAAAAAACTTAACAGCCGGTTTTCCATTTATGGAATTGTTTACCAAAGCAGGTTGAAGAGAAGCTGTACTTTGAATTGCATGTATATTATTTGCGCTGAGGTCCGTTAATTGACTAATATTAGATCCATTGGTCACAACATTTTCTGCATTGTACCAAATTTTTAAATCAGAAATATCAGTGGGATCGAATACTTGAAATTTCCCGAGATTAGAAACCAAATTCTGACTATTAATCGTAGCATTCACATTCCAAAACCAAATTCCTGAATTCAAATTGTTAGTTAACTGATATGAAGGCGTTGAAGAAGAAAATTGTTGAACTCCTGAACTGAAGGTAGAATCCAATGATAGGCTTACTTGAAAATTAGAAATCCCATCAACTCCATTCCAACTCAATAAAGGTGTGCGATCGGCTATAACCTCACTTC
>JBIJBD010000085.1:0-10461 GCA_044345395.1 Crocinitomicaceae bacterium
ATTTTTCATAAAACTCAATAGCCTCCTCTCGAGCGTGCAATATCATACCTACATCCTCACGATTTTTACTGAGTTCTTCCAAATAAAACATGATCAATTTGCCAATTCCTTGCTTTTGTATATTTTGATCCACTGCCATGAAACGAACTTGACCAATCTGTTTGTCATAAATATCCAACCTGCCAACGCCAATAATTTTATGTTCACTAAAACAAGCTGCATGAATTGCAGTTAAATCACCTTCGTTTTTTTCACTTCCTAGCGCTTGTCCCCATGGAGCGCGTAAGATGCGATAGCGTAGGTCATAATAAGCCATCCATTCCGCTGTTGTTTCTGGTGATTTTACAATTTTTTCCATTGAAACGCGATCGAAGTCATTCTCTTTGTTTGAGTTCCATTTTGTAATTCTTGACGAATTAATTTTTTTGCATTCACGTCATTTAGTACTTGATCCAATGACTTTATTTCACCATATGGAATTTTAACCTCCCTAAATTGGTTAAATAAATCCGTTGAATTAAATGATGAAAAAGCCTTTGAAAGTAAGTTTGCCAATTCTTTTCTATGTTGAACCCTGTTTTGATTGCATTCAAATCGAGCATCAATTTTTATTTCGGGTATCTTGAGAATGGTCAATAACTTTTCAAAGTGTGTATCAGAACCTATTGCAATTGTAAATTTAACATTGTTTGTAGTTGAGAAAATTTCACCATACGGTGCGATGTTGGGGTGTAAGCTACCCATGCGTCCGGGAACATGGCCTGCCATTAAGTAATTTGTTGCTTGATTAGTTAAGCTACACAAAGCAGCATCATATAACGAGACTTCTACTACGCTTCCTTTAGAACTTAACTGACGATCCATGAGGGCAATCAGTAATCCTTCTTTAAGTTGATGTGCAGCAAGTACATCAATGAGTGCAACAGGCATTTTTACGGGTTCTCCATCCTTTTCTCCGTTCATTGACATAAATCCCGTCTCTGCTTGCAAAATTAAATCATATGCAACCCTGTCACTGGATGGGCCAAAACCTGAAATTTTACCTATAATAAGTTGGGGATTGACTTCCAACAATTGCTCGTCTGAGACTTTTAGTTTTTTTTGGTCGTCGAACTTAAAGTTTAAGAGCAGTACATCACTTTCCTTAACCAATTTCATAAAACGTAAGTAATCGGTTTGGTTTGTTAAATCTAATTGCCTGAGTGTTTTTCCATAATTGACCGAGGCGAAATATGCGCTGATATCATCTTTTTTCTCAGATGGCAATTTCCAAGAACGGGTTACATCTGGAATCGTCGGATGTTCTATTTTTATAACCTTCGCACCTAGTTCTGCAAAAAATGTACCCACTGACGGACCGGCCAACACAGTGGATAAATCTAAAACGGTTAAATTCGAAAATAATGGCAGCGTTTTCATTCTAACGCTGGATTGTCTATTCCGGTTTATCTATAGTTTCAACAGTAACGGTAGTTAGTCCAGCTCTGACAAAGTTAAGTTTTTTTGCAGCAGCTTTACTTAAATCGATGACTCGGGGATTACTTTTGGGCATCCTATCGTTTATTTTAACCACGACTACAGAATCATTTTTCAAATTTGTAACTTTCACATAAGTACCCATTGGTAAGGTCTTGTGTGCTGCAGTCATGAGTGAGTTATTAAAAATTTCTCCGGAATAAGTTCTTCTCCCGTTTAAGGAATCTCCATAATACGAAGCGACTCCTTTTTCAATTTTTAAAAAGGATAAACTCATGAGTGTTACACTTATTGCTATGAAAATCAGACGCATAATTGTAATTTTAGGAGGGCAAATTACAAGATTAAGTTGAATAAAAAAAATTAATTTGTTCAATTGACTCATTATTTACCGCATCAAATTGATTAAATTCGCAAAATATTCGAAAAAAAATTTCTTAATGGTATTTGATTTAGACATGATTAAAAGGGTATATGCAAATTACCCGGAGAGAATTGATGCAGCAAGAAAAGCAGTTGGAAAACCGTTGACCTTGTCAGAAAAAATTTTATATGCTCACCTATGGGATGGTAATCCATCATCAGCGTTCGAGCGAGGTAAGTCATATGTGGATTTTGCTCCAGATAGAGTTGCTATGCAAGATGCTACTGCTCAAATGGCTTTGCTTCAATTCATGCAGGCGGGTAAAAAGCGAGTTGCAGTTCCATCTACCGTGCATGCAGATCACTTGATTCAAGCCAGAGTAGGTGCAAGTAAGGATTTACAAGAATCCCTTAACCAAAACAATGAGGTATTTAACTTTTTATCCTCTATTTCCAATAAATATGGGATTGGTTTTTGGAAGCCAGGAGCTGGAATTATCCATCAGGTTGTTTTAGAGAATTATGCTTTTCCTGGGGGAATGATGATAGGAACGGATTCTCATACCGTAAATGCTGGAGGTCTTGGAATGGTAGCTATAGGTGTAGGTGGTGCGGATGCTGTTGATGTAATGGCAGGTATGGCATGGGAGCTTAAATTTCCAAAATTAATTGGAGTCAAATTAACTGGGAAGTTAAACGGTTGGACTTCAGCAAAAGATGTCATTTTAAAGGTTGCAGATATTTTGACCGTTAAGGGAGGTACAGGTGCCATAGTGGAATACTTTGGCGATGGTGCAATTTCCTTATCATGCACTGGGAAAGGAACAATTTGTAATATGGGTGCTGAAATTGGGGCCACAACTTCAACTTTTGGATACGATGAATCAATGCGTCGTTACCTTGCTGCTACCGGAAGAGAGGAAGTAGTAAAAGCAGCTGACGAAATTGCTGAGCATCTTACGGGTGACAAAGAGGTATATGAAAATCCTTCATTGTATTTCGATCAATTAATCGAAATCAACCTGTCAGAATTAGAACCGCATATTAATGGTCCATTCACACCAGATAGAGGAACGCCTGTTTCTAAAATGAAAGCTGAGGCCTCATTAAACGATTGGCCTATGAAAGTTGAGTGGGGATTAATTGGTTCGTGTACGAATTCTTCATACGAAGATTTAGCTCGTGCAGCCTCAATTGTTAAACAAGCTGTTGCAGCGGGAATTACACCTAAAGCCGAGTTTGGAATTAACCCAGGATCTGAACAAGTACGCTACACAGCTGAGCGCGATGGGATCTTGGCGGATTTTGAAAAAATGGGTACAAAAATATTTACCAATGCTTGTGGTCCTTGTATAGGACAATGGGATCGCGAAGGTGCGGAAAAACAAGAAAAAAATACTATTGTACACTCATTTAACAGAAATTTTTCTAAACGTGCCGATGGAAATCCTAATACTCATGCTTTTGTAACCTCACCTGAGATGGTTGCTGCTTTGGCAATTGCTGGTGATTTAGGATTCAATCCAATTACAGATACACTATTGAATAATAAAGGAGAGCATGTGAAACTTACCGCGCCTGTCGGGGATGAATTGCCAACCAAAGGCTTTGCGGTAGAAGATAATGGTTACCAAGCTCCAGCAGAAGATGGTAGCAATGTTGAGGTAAAAGTAGCGGCGGATTCATCGCGTCTTCAACTATTGGATAATTTCCCAACATGGGACGGACAAAATATAACGGATGCCAAACTTTTAATTAAAGTGAAAGGTAAATGTACAACCGACCATATTTCAATGGCAGGTCCATGGCTCAAATATCGTGGTCACCTCGACAATATTTCTAATAATATGTTGATTGGTGCGGTAAATTTCTTCAACGACAAAACCAATGATGTGAAAAATCAGTTGACGGGTGCTTATGGTGAAGTGCCTGCTACACAACGTGCATACAAAGCAGCCGGAGTTTCTTCAATCGTAGTTGGAGATCATAATTACGGAGAAGGTTCTTCAAGAGAACATGCGGCAATGGAACCAAGACATCTTGGCGTGAAAGCGGTAATCGTAAAATCCTTTGCTCGGATTCATGAAACGAATTTGAAGAAACAAGGTATGTTAGCGCTAACTTTTGCGAATGAATCTGACTACGATAAAATTCATGAAGATGACACCTTCAACTTTGTTGATTTAGCTTCGTTTTCTCCTGAAAAGCCATTAACGTTAGAAATTTGTCACTCCAATGGAACTAAAGATAAGATTCAATTAAATCATACGTACAATGCTTCTCAAATTGAGTGGTTCAAGGCCGGAAGTGCATTGAACTTGATTAAGTTGATGGAAAATTAGATTGAAGTTCTATATTAAATTAAAAAAGGGATTGATAGTACAATCCCTTTTTTAATTTACTTCAATTGCTCCGATGTCTGGAGGGTTATTTCTAGGGTTACCAAGAATATCAGTTACTACAGGGCTTGTGATGCCATTTCCATTTAAAATTGAATTGATCGAAAATGAAAAGTCATACATTGTTGGGTCCGTAAATAATGGGCTATTATTCCAAAAAATATTCTGATAAAAAGCATCCGTTTGAATTGTTTCTGATTTAATCAAGCAATGTTTGAAATCAAAATTCAAGTTCACGCCTAACATTTGAATGGTATCAATGGCTAATTCCGTAGCAAGATTGCCTGAAAGCACACAATTATATAAAACACCTTCATTAATTGAACCTACATTGGTAGTTGCCGTTTGATAGTTGGTATAAAAGTTACTGATTCCAACCGCTGGATTTTGAGACGAACCATAGCCTAACAAATTGCAATGGTTGAAATTGAAATCTCCTCCTTCTAAAACTAACAAGGCATGAGTACCGTTTTTAGAAATTATGCAATTTTCAGCTTTTACTTTTGCACCTGAATAAATAAAAACTCCATATCTGGCTTCATTTTGAATAACTGTATTTGTCATAGTTAACGTATATCCTGTATTTGTCGGATCTTCAGAATACAAATGAACGCCAGATGTTCCATTTTTTAAAATTGCATAATCGATGATTGAAGGCTTTGCTTCTTGAAAATAAATACCATAATATTGACCCGTCACGTCCTGATAATCCAACTCCAACCTGTCGCCTTGAAAAACAACTTCATTGCCCAACGAGCCTTGGATATTTAATGAAGATTTATATACGTAAAGAAGTGAATTTTTGTGCAAATGAACTTGAGTTCCTGCTTGTATGGTTAATGACTTTGCAGAATCAATGGCGGCGTAACCATAGATAACATGAGGCTTATCGTTTGGCCAAATTCCCTCGTTCAAATCTTTGTAATGAAAATATGCATCTTGTCCCCATACTGCAAGTTTAACGTATTGATCTTTTCCATTTGTTTGAAAACGAATAGAATCCTCGATAATTAAAGGTGAATTCTGGTTGTTGACATTAAGGGTAACTTCCACGAACACAAAAAGACTATCGTTTCCTTCAATGCGAATATTACTGAAATTGCGGCCAATTAAACCGTCTAGGTTCATGCGAAAGGGAGAATTTTCTCCGCCCATTAATTCAACTTCATCTATTTGAACGGTTTTGCTCTCTGGATTATAGATTTTAAATGATTTAGTTGTCGATCCAATTGTTGTGAAAACGGTATCAAAAACTAAAGTGTCGACAGAAAAAGTTAAGTTGTTCTTTGAGTAAAAATTCTTTTTACTGCAACCAGTAGTAGAAAAATACAGCGCAATGATGACTATAACTGACAGGAAAATTTTAAAAATCTTCATAATTAATTCAACGGACAAAACTACATTTTATTCTAATAAATACCTTCTTAATAAAATTATTTGGTACCTTTTTTGAACCAATTTTATCTTTGGGTGTATTCGACAAAAAATAAAGGCAATGAAGTACTTTTTATTATATCTAATTTCTTTAACGAATTATTTTTTATTTTCTCAAAAGGAAAACCAATCAAATACCAAAATAGAGCTTCAAAATAATGCTGTGCCATCAGTAAATGGTACTTTCAATTCAGTTAATAATAGCAACGCAACATATTTATTGTCACAACCGGTAGCAACTGATTCCGTTCAATTTAAAAATAACGCAAAAATAGAAAGTAAAGCTAAACAGAATAAGGATCAAGTAACTCGCAAGTCAGAAAACACATCAAAAAACACTTCACAATTGAACAGTACGTACAGTAATTACAGTTCGGTTCAAAAGAAAGCAAAAACGCAGTCTACGCAGCGTTCTCCTACAGAGGAACAACAATCACAAATCAATGAGTTAGCAGAAGATATGATTACCATAGACCCAAATTCTGTGGTAACAAATATTAGTTATTACGAAGCAGGAAATTATGATGTAAAACGGTCTTCATATATCGATAATGCTTCTAAGATTTCACCGAAACATCCTGATGTATTGAAATATAAGGTTGCAAATGCCATAATTCTTCAAGATTCAGCAGAAGCAAAGGTAAACTTGAATGCCATGGCAGCTCAGCAAGTTCTATCTCCTGAAATACAGCTTTATGGTCAAGATATCGTGCAATCGGCATGTGGCAACAGTACGTTGATTACTCATGGATTTATAGATAATTATGGTGCTACATTCAGCCAACTCAATAATACGGCGACTTGCGATCATGAACTTACAATAGTTTCTTTAGACTTCTTACAAAGTGAAACCTACCGCGAAGTTTTAAAACAAAAGGGTTATGAATTGCCAGCTAATGAGAAAGTTGATGTTGCGTACTTGAAAGACTTTTGTGAAAAAAACGAGGCAAAAAAAATCGCTTTGAGCATGACCATTCCAAGACCTTATTTGGAGCCATTGGTTCCGAAATTATCGCCCGTTGGAATAGTATTTGAATACAGAGCCTCACCGGAACGTACTTTTAATGAAATTGAATATTGTTGGAATGAAAAGTTGAATAAGAAAAACATAAGAGGCTATTCGTCTCCAACGAGTAATTCTTTATCTGCCAATTATCTTCCATCTATGTTTTTTCTATTGAATTATTATCGAGACACAGGTCAACTGAAAAAACAAGTTGAAATGGAAAGTGAAATTCAATATGTGAAACAAAAAGCAGGGTTACTTCAAAAGAAAAAAGGCTATTAGTGAAATTATTCCGCCGGAAATATAACGAATGGACTGATGAAGCGCTCATGGAAGCTTTGCAGAAGGGGGACAAACATTCTTTTGATGAACTATACAAGCGTTATGCGGGAATTTTAAAAGGTTATTTCGAAAAGATGTTATGGCGAGATTCATTGAAGGCGGAGGATATGATTCACGATTTGTTTGCCAAGATTATCCGAAATCCGGGTTATTTTGATACTCAAAAATCATTTCGCACATGGGTCTTTTCTGTAGCAGGAAATATGTGTAAAAACGAATATAAAAAAGCTGAAGTCCGCAAGAATATGACGAATGGAATCGATGACAAACAGCAAGTTGAAGGAGCTTCTAATGTCTTAAACGAGGTGTATGATTTACAATTTAGGGAGGCGTTTGAACATAGTTTAGCACAATTAGACGATAAACATAAGGAAGTATTCGTTCTGAGACATTTTGAAGGATTGTCGATGAAGGAAATTGGAGAGGTAATGGAGATTAATGAAGGAACGGTTAAGTCGAGGCTTTTTTATGCGACTAAACAATTAGCAGAACAATTAAAAGTATTTAATCCAAGCTTAACATTATAATTATGGAAAAGGAATTAATTGATATTGTAAAGACAAAAAAATTCGTGGAGTTAAGTAGTACGGAAAGAGCAAACTTAAGTGAATGGGTTCAAACTGAAGAGGATTTTGAGTCGATGAAATTTCTTTATTTGGGAATGGAAGAAATGTTAGAGAAAACCTATCCAAGTGAAAATGTAAAAAGTAGTCTCGATAAGTTATTCGCAGAAACTCATCCACAACCAAGTTTTTTTGCAGGATTGCTTCTCTTCTTATTTCCTCCTCAGAAATCACTTTGGTTCAAACCAGGATTTCAAATTGGAACATCTTTGGCTTTAGCTTTTCTCATTTTCTTTTCGCTATCACCTTCTCAAGACTTTCAAAAAGAAGAAGCACAACCATTAACAGCTGAGCTTAAAAAGGAAGAAATAAATAAAGCAACAAAACAAGATGAAAAGAAAACCGAATTATCGACACCGACAGAGGTAGTGGTAAAACCAATGAAAGTTAATGTAATTCAAACATCGGATAGAATTGAGGCTTTTATGTCTGTTACGGCAGGATATGTTGCAGCCGAGATGTCAGTGATTTCGGACGATATGCACGAAGATATGATTACCCAAACAGTTGAAAGCAATGTGGTAATTCCAACCATGAAAGGAAATGAAAATTTGTTGGAATATTTATCTGCAACGTATTGATTAGTACTTAAGAATAAAATGCTCCTTGGCTTGATCAGGTTTCTTGACCAAAATACCAACTCGAAATAAATCAATACTTACGTGGTATTTTTTATCGGCAATCAGCTTTTTCCACGCATCGAACATTGAATTACTCCATCGAATATCATCCAAAATTAGTAGTGTGTTGTCGTGAGTTTGGTCATCTAATAGACTCAAATACCGAAGTAAATACTCTCCATCGTGATGCCCATCAATAAAAATTAAATCATAAGAATTCTTAACTTCTTGTGCGCAAAATGCCTCAAAAGAACTTAAAATAAAATTCAAATTTGGATTGTTTAGCGGGAAGGTTTTTAGGGTAAATGCATGTGTGTTTTTACATCCTTCAACAGTTGTAATTTCAGCGCTTTTATGAGCAAGATGCATGTGTAAAGTTCCCATTCCCAAAGATGTTCCAAATTCTACTATTTTTTCCGGCTTATAGTGCTTTACAATTGAATATAACAACTGGCCGTATTTACCTTTACTACTGCTCAAAGCAAACATATCTTTTATACGTCGTGTTTTTTTTAACGATTTTGAACCGGCCCCAAATTCGTTAAATTCAATTTCGATATCACATTTTCGTAAAAATTTATGGTATTCATTCGCTTGTTGAAGCTCTTTAGAATCCAACTTGTACTTGAGCACCTTTTCAACGAAATCATAAACAAAGGGAGAGTGAATTCCATGTCTTCCTTTTGCTTGCCATTTATATTTTATAAATTCGTAAAGTATATTCACAGCACAAATAAACGAAAAAGCCTCAAACCTTGGTATAAATGAATCAAGAGGAACAAATAATATTTGAACAGCGGGAAAAAATAAAGAATGGAAATCCAGTTTTATCCTTAAACCGACCATGTAAAATTGGTGATGGAATTGTTGTACTATCTGAACAGGAAAATCTAGCGCATCGAAGTTATTTTGAAAATTCTAAAAAGACCTGTGCGCTTTTTATTCCAGCATCAGGTTCTGGCTCTCGTATGTTTCAATTTCTCTATGATTACCTACTTGAACCCAACGAATATACGAGAGGTCAAGTGGAGAAATTTCTTGTCAATGCTCCAAGTTTCGCTTTTTTTCCTAAACTACCCAAGGAAATGCAACAAGCAGTTCTAGACTTAACGGTAGATATTTCATCCTTTGTGAATTTTTTATTAGAAAAAGATGGGTTAAATTTCGGAGCGCTACCTAAAGGATTGATACCTTTTCATCATGCAGTTCCATTTATTTTGAATCCATTCCAAGAACATTTGTTACAAGGCAAGCAAATCGATGATGAAATGACCTTTCATTTTACCATTCAGCCATCTTTTGAAGCACAAATTATTGAATCTATTAATCAATTGGAGAAACTTTCATCGGTCGCCTCTTCATTGAAGTTTTCTGTGCAAGATTCAAAGACTGATGCCTTTGTATTTGATGACTCATTGGCGTTAGTAAAAAATGAAACAAAAGGATTATTGAGAAGGCCAGCAGGTCATGGAGCATTATTGCCAAATTTACAGTCTTTAGATGAACAGTTGATTTTCGTGAAGAACATTGATAATGTGCAGATTTATAATAAATCGTTGAAAAGCACCAATGTATTTAAAGTATTGGGTGGTCTTTTGCTTTCGATTAAAGATCAATTAAAGCAGGCGTTCGAACAAAATGATCTTGAAAAGCTAAGCTCAATTTCGAAAGAGTATTTTTTATTCAGTGAGGAAGAAATACGTTCTTGTAGATATAGTATAGAATCATTAGTCAAAAGGCCGATTCGCGTTTGTGGGATGGTAAAAAATGAAGGACAACCTGGTGGAGGTCCTTACTTTGTCGATATAAACGGGATATTAACGAAGCAAATAGTCGAAAAAGCACAAATTTCTTCGGACGCCTCTCATCAACAACTGCTATTCAGGGGCACTCATTTCAACCCCGTATTTATGGTTCTTGATTTTCATGATTTTAACGGTGAAAAGTTTAACTTGGTAGATTTTCGAAACGACAATCATTATTTTTTGGTTGAGAAGTCACAAAAAGGAAAACATATTAGATTCATCGAAGAGCCTGGATTGTGGAACGGTTCGATGGAAAATTGGATAAGCATTTTCGTAGAAATTCCGAGTGATGTTTTTAGTCCTGTTAAAACAGTTTTAGATTTACTCGACGATTCACATCGCTAACGGAATGATTATTGAATCATTTTATTACATGCGCTCAATTATTTCTTT
>JBIJBD010000115.1:0-7790 GCA_044345395.1 Crocinitomicaceae bacterium
TACTATAACAGTCAATGCTCAAATAAGCATCTATCAACGAGTTCCCTCCCAAGTAGGAGTAGTTTTCGACATCGGGTCGCATGAAAATGAAATAGGTATTGAATGGAAGTCAACCTATGTTTGGGGGATTTCACAATGGCAGGTGGGTGGAAGATTAAGTTTTGTTCAAAGTTCTTATGGTAAGAGAATTAATTTTCTAGACTCAAGGTTTTTTTTAGGGTCTTCTGTTTTAGGAGGTACAAAAAAGCCAGTTGGCCAACACGATATGTATATCACAAATCTTAGTAACAATTCGCTGTATCGAAATGCTTTAGGATTTTCTTACTTGTGGTATTTTGACACCAAGGGAACCTCGCAACGCTCAGGTGCTTTTGGTCTTACTTTGGATAATTGGTCTCTTTATTTTGAAAATGATGTTTTTGGCGGTCAGTCGGAAGATCGTTACCGCACTGCACATCTTATGACAACCTACAGAACGGAATTTTGCCATTTTATTAGTGGATTGAATATCTGGACAGGAGAGACTAGGGGTACTCCATGGGTTAAAGATAAACCAGAGGATTGTAGACATGGGTATAAAGATTTAACCAAATTACCTTATGGTAAAACCAGTTCCGGAATCTATTACATCGGTGTTCAATATGCATTTGCAGATGGGAAATTTCCGTTGAGAACCAAGATTGGGTTAGATAGCGAGGAAATCCGACATATTTTTCAAAACAGACTCACACATGACTTATGTTGGTTACCGAAATGGGCGCCGCACAATACACCACACTACCCAAGACTTAATGCTGAAGGAAAACCTGTTTTTAATTCCAAAGAAAGGAGAAAGGATTTAGTTTTTTTACAGTTTTCGAGTGGAGGTATTTGGTCAGAATAGTCATTTAATTGGTTAATTTTGCATAAAAAAGAAATGAACGTACCGGTAACAGTTTATACTGAGATGACTCCCAATCCTACGACAATGAAATTCGTAGCGAATAAATACCTCTTAATTACAGGCGAATCTGTTGAGTTTTCATCCCAAAATGAGGCTAAAGGATTTTCACCATTTGCCGAGGAACTGTTTAAATTTCCTTTTGTACAAAATGTTTTTATTGCTGCAAATTTTGTAACCATTACAAAGACAGATAATGTTCCATGGGATTTTATTACGATGGAATTAAGAGAATTTATAAAATCTTGGATTTCAGAAGCAAAAGATATATTAATTCAGATGCCTGTACCTAAAGAAAAATCTGAGGCAACACAAGCAATAAAGTCATTTGATGCAACCGAATACGATGACCCAATTAGAAGTTTGCTAGATGAATACGTTAGGCCTGCAGTTGAAAATGATGGAGGCGCCATTGATTATGTGGGGTTTGAAAATGGAACGGTTACACTATTACTCAAAGGATCATGTGCAGGATGCCCCTCTTCAACTGCCACACTGAAAGGGGGAATCGAAAATCTACTCAAGCAACATTTACCCGAGGTAAAAGAGGTCGTTGCCTTTAATGGATAATACATTGATCTTTTTCGAATTTTTCCTTTAGTTTATCGAAATAATTTGTAAATTTAACTAAACAAGTTACAATCATTTGTTGTTTTGATTTCAATGGAAGACGCAATTTTGCAAGCATCATCGGTTAAAATAGATTTAAAATCAGCATTAAGAACCTATTTTGGTTTTGATCATTTTCGGGGTGAACAAGAAAAGATAATTACCAATCTTCTTTCCGGTAAAAACACTTTTGTAATAATGCCAACAGGCGGTGGAAAGTCTATGTGTTATCAATTGCCTTCGTTGATAATGCCCGGAACATCCATTATTGTTTCTCCGTTGATTGCATTGATGAAAAATCAAGTAGATGCAATCCGAAATGTTAGTGACAATGAATCTGTTGCCCATTTTTTAAATTCTTCTTTAAGTAAATCAGAAATTAATAAAGTCAAGAATGATATACAGTCTGGCATAACGAAAATGCTTTATGTAGCTCCAGAGTCATTAACCAAGCAGGATTATATTGACTTTTTAACTTCTGTTGATATTTCTTTCTTTGCTATTGATGAAGCACATTGCATTTCGGAATGGGGGCATGATTTTAGACCAGAATATCGGAGATTGCGCGAAATTTTTGAAAAGATTTCGAACGTTCCAATTATTGCGCTCACTGCGACGGCAACACCAAAAGTTCAGCACGATATTCAAAAGAACCTGAATATGTTGGATGCCACCGTTTTTAAGTCGTCATTTAACAGAGATAACCTCTATTACGAAATTAGGCCAAAACGAGAGGTAGAGAAGCAGATAATAAAATATATACGAAATAGAGCCGGAGAAAGCGGAATAATTTATTGCTTGAGTCGTAAGAAGGTAGAAGAAATTTCTGAATTATTACAGGTAAATGGTATTCAAGCGTTACCGTATCATGCGGGTCTCGATGCAACAACTCGAGCGAAACATCAAGATATGTTCTTGATGGAAGAAGTAGAGGTTATCGTTGCAACAATTGCTTTTGGAATGGGAATTGACAAACCTGATGTTCGGTATGTCATACATCATGACATACCGAAATCGTTGGAAAGCTATTACCAAGAAACAGGTCGCGCCGGTAGAGATGGTGGAATTGGTGATTGTATTGCATTTTATAGCTACAAAGACATTGAAAAGTTAGAGAAATTCCTTCAAGGTAAGCCTCTTACTGAATTAGAAATAGGAAAACAATTGCTTCATGAAATAGTCTCTTATGCAGAGACTTCAGTTTGTCGGAGAAAATTTATTCTGCATTATTTTGGAGAGTTTTTTGATGAAAAAAAGTGCAATGAACAATGCGATAACTGCCGGAATCCAAGAGAACGAAAAGATGGAAGAGACTATGTTCTCATGTTATTAGAAGCTATTGTTATCCTAGAGGAAACACAAAAATCAAAACACTATTGTGCTTATTTGGCTGGGAATTTAACTGCCGATATCAAAACATATAAACACGAAAAATTACCAACATTTGGTGTCGGAAAAGAAAAAGATGAACATTTTTGGAATGCAGTAATACGCCAAGTATGTGTTGGAGGTTTAGTTTGTAAAGATGTTGATACTTTCGGCACGTTAAAATTAACAGAAAAGGGCAAGCGTTTTATTGAAAAACCTGAAGAATTTATGTTGATTAAACAGCATGACTATTCCGGTGACGACGATGATGAAGGTGTGGTACAGGTGGCTGGAAAAGGTGGTGCTTTTGACGAGACACTGTATGACTTACTGGTTGACCTTAGAAAATCCCTAGCGAAAGAAAAAAATATTCCTCCATTCGTGATATTTCAAGAACCGTCTTTACGAGATATGTGTTTGCAATATCCTATTTCAATGGATGAATTAACGAATATTCAAGGTGTTGGGTCTGGCAAAGCACAGCGTTATGGAGAGCCTTTTCTAGCATTGATTGCAGATTATGTAGACGAAAATGATATAGAACGTTCGCAAGATATGGTAGTTAAGTCCTTGGTAAATAAATCGATGCTGAAGGTGCAACTCATTCAAAATATTGATCGGAAGCTACCTCTAGAAGATATCGCCTCCTCCCAAGGAAAGTCGTTCAATGATTTATTAGACGAAATTGAATCAGTAGTTAATTCTGGAACACGTGTTAACATAAATTATTACATTAATACCCTGCTAGATGCCGAAAATCAAGAAGAGTTGTATGATTATTTTAGTTCGGCAGAAACAGACGACATTATAGATGCATACCATGAATTTGATGGGCTTTATTCAGAAGAAGAATTGAGACTCATGCGAATTAAATTCATGAGTGAAATGGCAAATTAATTCTTAAATAGTTTTTCAACACTATTTCTTGTGACTGAATGGTAATACTGTTTGTGTGAATTGAAGAGCGTTCGTGCAAAATTTTTGTAGTGGTCATTCTTATATAATGTCTCGTATAACGGAAGGACAAATTTCCTTCTACCGATTTTGCGCAAAAATCTTTCTATGTCTGGTAAGACTCCGTCGTATCTCGAATTAATACATTTGGTATACCAATCCAAGGCTAATTCTGCATTTTCTGTACTATTAAATACAAAATATTCATTAAGTCGTTCCAGCTTATCTATTGAAATGGAATTAGGTAAATATCGAATGAACATTTGCCATTCTTGTGTGATGAAATCGTCTTTTTTCAATTGTTCGATAATTTTCTTTTTTTTGTAGCGTTTTTTTACCTTTATCCGTTCATATCGAATTTTAGGTGCAAATACGTCTTCTCCCGTACTATATTTATCGGCAAGTTCTTTCATGTACTCAAGTCGTTTCGAAACGATTTCTACGCGATTTGAAGGCAAGCCTTCTTGGTTTATCCAAGCATCATAATTGAAAGAAATATGTCGTTTGTCTAGCAAATTCTTTTTTAAGTAGGAGATGAATTCAGCAGTGCTTATTGTAGAAAATGCAAAAGAGGAAAAATAGTTTTTTAGAAAATCATCAAAGACGGATCTTCCTGCAATGTCCTCTAAACTTTTAAGAAACCATGCTCCTTTTACATAGGCAATATCTGTCATGCCTTCGTCTGGATTTCTGAATCTTAAATTTAATAGTAACTTACTATCTTCTGGATGAGTTGAAGCTTTAATGCGTTGAAGTTCATCTGTTAATTCGAAGATCTCTACAAGAGCCAAAATATCGGCTTTTTCCTTACCATATAATTCTTCCATTATTCTATGTTCGAAGTAAACAGTAAAGCCTTCATTGATCCAGAAATCATTCCATGTTTTATTCGAAACAAGATTTCCTGACCAAGAATGGGCTAGTTCGTGAGCTACTACGGAAACAAGACTTCTATCACCGGTGATTATTGTTGGGTTGACAAATGTTAACATTGGATTCTCCATACCGCCGAATGGAAATGAGTAGGGAAGGACTAGCAAATCATATTGGTCCCATTGGTATTTTCCGTATAATTTTTCAGCAGCACGTAACATGTTGGGTAAATCAACAAACTCATAGGCGCATTTTGCCGATAGTTGAGGTTCACAGAATATTCCAGTATTATTTGATAGTGGCGTGTAGGATAAGTCACCTACGGCAAGGGCAATTAAATAGGATGGAATTGATTTTGGCATATTGAAACGATAAATACCAGATGAATTGCGTTTCTTACCATTTTCTGCACTCATGACGGCTCGTAAATGAGCGGGAACTTTAACTTCCGCAGAATAGGTTATTCGATTGGCTGGAGAATCTTGAATAGGAATCCAAGTACGCGTTAGGATTGCTTGTCCTTGAGTGTACAAGAATGGATGAATCTTGGAACTTGTTAATTTAGGTTCTAACCAATCGAGTGCTTCGGAATCAGCTGTCGTTTTGTAGTAGATATTAATTATTGAATCACTTGGATCAATTTTAACCAACAAGGGTTGGCCAAGAATTGAGTCTTTGTCATATTTTCCTATGACGAAGTCGGCTTCAGTTTCCTTGTTTTTTTCACCCGTGGTGACTTTTTGAATTTCAAGTCCTTTTATATCAAAAATTGCAGTATCGGCCTTATTTATATTTATCATACGATGCCTAGCAATACCAAATATCTTTTGACTTTTGAAGTTAACATCTAATTCAAGGTGCAAATGCCGAGTTCTTATCTCGTTTAAGTTTGAATAACTGTGATCGTCAAGAAAAGGATTCGCAAGATTTTCTGTAGAAGCTTTAGATTTCGTTTCGTGAGAACACGAGACAAAAACAGAAACCAATAACATGCAGAAAAAGACTTTCATTAATATTTTATTATTCCGAATCTTTCGTTAAATCCATTAATAGCATATAAAAATAACAATCTATTCTTTTGATCTAATTCAAACATTTTAGGTACAATCAAGGATTTCAAATCTTTTCGTGTAAACAAGGTTCTTCGATTGATTTCACCTGTTGAAAGATCAATTTCTCCGGCTGCCGCAACATTTCTTCGAACAGAGAGATTCAAGGAGTAAATGCGTTCGCCATCTCGGTTGAACTGTCCATCTTCACTGTAGTTTTTCATATTGTCATTGAAGAGAAAGAACATTTTTTTTCCATCGCAATAACTTGCATAAGAGCTAAAAGGACCATTATCGTTGATGGAAACTTGAGATTTTTCAATTCTTTTTTGCCAGTCAAATTGCCCATTCAAGCCTAATTTAAAAGCGATTATATCATCATAGTAATAATAGTAAACTGTTGAACTCAAGCCTGTTCTGTTTTCATAATTTACACGTCGATAAACATAATATTGTTCAATAGATCCAATAAGAGTGCCGTCAGGTTGTAAAAATAAATCCCGCATCTTATAGTCGTAATAATTAGTGTTGTTATTGAAGTTGTTTCTGTTTGTCAAATTCGTTTGAATGGTTTCTTCGTTGAATCTTTCTAAAGAGAGCGTATCACTAAATTCTGTGAAGCCCTTGCTTAAAACACTATCTCCTTTTGTATCTATTTTCAATTGAAATACGCCTTGAATTCCTTGATTTAAGCCTTTGCCGTATACTCCTGTTAATGTGACTATATGTGAATCATTTGAATTGAAACGCATATCGTCAATTCGGTAATCTTCGATTTCTAAGGTGTATTCTTTTAACGAGTCATTTTTTACCTTGTATAGATGAATTGCTTTGAAATTTCTATAATCTCTTGTAAAGAGGCGATCATTTGGTTTGTGATGCTCTGTAATACTCAGAAAAAAATCTCCATCATTGGTGAGGTGGAATTCATTGATTGTAGACATATTACCGTCGAAGGGCATTGTGTATTCACCTTCAGAAACCGTTTGAAAGAAATTATCAATAATCTTATATCCATACACGTCACTCAGTTTTCGTTTCCCAGGAATTTCCCACATGATACCGAAATACTTTCGGTTAAGTGATTGTTGGATGTAGAAATTTGATTTAGCCCCCAATTTTGGATTTGCATAGCTCGCAACCAATTCTGGTGAACCTGATTCGCCCATTTCTTCTTGGTAAGCTTGAACAAAAAGTTCACTGGTTATGCCATTTTTATCGGAAATAAAACTGTACAACATGTTATTGGCATTGAATGCTGTCTCAAACGTTCCAATTCCTTGTCCTGTTATTGGTTTAATGCGCTTCTCAGAAACCTTTTCTAAGAAATCATGCAAGGTGAATTTGTAATTCCCGAATGCATTTCCTCCGCTCCATCTTAAGGTGTAGAAAGTATTACTATCTTTTGGAATAATCTTTAAAACGGAACCAGGTGATCTAGACAGTGTACTCCAATCGGCTAAAGCCCCTTGACCATATGCTATTTGGGAGAAAAAAAACAATAGAATGAAACGTCCCATACTTATGGAACAAGTTGGATGCCAAGATAGTTCTGAGGAGAAATGGATTTTAGCCTATTTTTCATTTCTGAATCAACAGATAGCGTATCTATAAATGCATGAACACTTTCCTGGGTAACTTTTTCGTTCTTTCGAGTAAGTCCTTTTAATGCTTCATAAGGTTTCTCGTATCCACTAGTCCTCAGGATGGTTTGTATAGCCTCGGCCACCACAGCCCAATTATCTTCCAGATCGTCATTTAACTTCTGTTCGTTCAGTAAAAGCTTATTAAGTCCATTTAACGTAGCATGAAAGGCTATTAATGTATGTCCAAATGGTAATCCAATTGTTCGTAACACAGTAGAATCCGTCAAATCACGCTGTAGTCTGGAAACCGGTAATTTTGAGGCTAAATGTTCAAACAAAGCATTTGCTACACCTATGTTTCCCTCTGAATTTTCAAAATCGATAGGGTTAACCTTATGTGGCATTGCCGAT
>JBIJBD010000087.1:0-10430 GCA_044345395.1 Crocinitomicaceae bacterium
GAGCCAACTTCTCCTTCTTTAAGTCGCTGTTTGAAGTAATCCATTGATATATAAGTCCAAAAATCTCGGTCTAAATCTAACAGAATATTGTTTATTCTTTTCAATACATCAAATAGTGCCGCGAGGTTGTCGTAATGTTCTATTTGCGTTGTGGTTTGACTTCTACTTAATCCTAGAACGTTGTTAACAAAAGCATTAGCAAAAGAAATCCAGTTGTGTTGTGGATAGGCTACGAAGTGCGCATTAAAGTTTCCTGTTGCACCTCCGAATTTGGCTGAAAATGGTACGTTTAATAATTGTTCCTTTTGTTTCACAAGCCGTTCAACAAATACATAAATCTCTTTACCTAATCGAGTGGGTGAAGCAGGCTGTCCATGTGTTTTTGCTAACATAGGGATCTCTCGCCAATCGTTTGAATAATTGGTCAATTTTTGAATAAGTTCATCCAAGAGAGGAAGGTATATAGAATTAACGGCTTCCTTCAAAGACAATGGAATTGCTGTATTATTTATATCCTGAGAAGTTAAACCAAAATGAACAAATTCAGAAAATTTCTGCAGTCCAAGTGATTCTAGCTTGTTTTTCAAGTAATATTCCACGGCCTTTACATCATGATTCGTAATCTTTTCGGAATCTTTTATCCAAGCTGCATCTTCTTCACTGAAATGTTGGTATATTTTACGCAAATCCTCTATACTTTCTGAGGGTAGTGGAGGAAATGTAGCCAACCCTTGAAAACTGAGTGCGATAAAATATTCTACTTCGACAAGCACCCGGTACTTGATTAGCCCGAATTCAGAAAAATAGGGAACTAAATTTTTAGTCTTGGCATGATACCGTCCGTCAACAGGGGATATTGCTGTAAGGTTTGTTAATTTCATTTGAACAAAAAACAAAGATACGACATTGTGTGTTAACCTTCAATTAAATCGATACTTGCGCTACGAATTTTGTAATTTTACCTAATGAATTTTTCATCGAAATTTGTACTGTTCAATTGGATTACTTTAGTATCCATTTACTTGGTAGTAATTGCCGGAAGTTTCGTGCGTATTTCTGGTGCTGGAATGGGTTGCCCTGATTGGCCTAAGTGCTTTGGACAATGGATTCCTCCAACGGATTCAACTGTATTACCAAATGACTATAAAGAAATATACCTCGAAAAAAGAGAAAAGAAGGTAGAGAAGTTTTCAGGGTTTTTAGAAAAATTAGGTTTCGAGGACAAAGCCTCACAATTGCGAACTGACCCTGACGTTTATACCGAGGAGAATTTTAATGCACGAAAAACATGGACTGAATATATCAACCGCCTATTAGGTTTTTTAGCAGGTAATTTTATGCTCCTTGCGTTTTTGTGGATGTTTATCGTCTATCGAAAATCAGGATTACTTCTGATAGCATTAGGGAATTTAGTATTGATGGGAATTGAAGCTTGGTTTGGAAGTATCGTTGTTGCCACGAATTTGGTGCCTTGGACCATTACAGTTCACATGTTATTGGCATTAATAATTATAGCGATTCAAACGTATATTCTGTTTCGGATAAGTCCGATGTTGCAACGTAAGATTTTAGTTCCGAAATGGGTTAAGACTTCTGTTTGGCTCATATTTCTAATTACTTTTTATCAAATGTTCCTCGGAACTCAAGTGCGGGAAGACATTGATGCTTTGGTTAAGGCAGGATATTCCCGAGAGGAGTGGGTTGATTCACTTGGGTTGCCTTTCTTGATACACAGAAGCTTTTCATGGTTGGTACTGGTCGGATTAACGTTTATGGCGTGGAAAAATGAACTTTCGGATAAAATAAAATTGATTAGAGGAGCATTTTTAACTCTCGCAATTGAATTAATTTCTGGTGTGCTGCTTGCTTATGCAGACATGCCAGGATTGGTTCAAACGGCACATCTTGTATTCGCAACGCTACTTTTTGGATTGCTTTGGATTGCTATTTTGAGATTTAAGTCGAATGCCATCACCACTTAAAGAAGCGTTTTTTAGTTTTCTTAGGTTCTAGATAGCTGTATTTCAATCCAATATTTCCCCGGTATTGATGAAAATACCCTTGATTTTCACTGAATTTAAATGTGTTTAACGGAACCATGCGAGAGGCATTTAATGTAAACCCTGTAAATTTGTAGCCTGCTTTTTTAATTTCTTTAAATTTTCGAGCATACGTGAGTCCAAGTCCTGCATTTAGGTAACTGTCGAATGGTTCAAGAGTTGGTATTTCGCGAAGATTATTATCCTGCTGAAAAGTATTTACTTGAATTCCTGGTTCGCCAAAAAGATAGTAAGAAAAGTTCTTTTTTTCGGATTGAGCAATTCTAAGGCGTACGGGTGCCGATAAACGTATTTGGTGCAATGTAATCGATGTTGGTTGATTTTCTTGAGTTACTGTACATCTAGATAGCGCATATTCAACATTTGCATAAGGAGAGATGATACCTTTTTTTATTTTTCTCAAAAGATTGAGTTTCGGACTGTAAAGGTATCCTATTTGAAAACCGGGAAGCAAGGTTTTAGAGTTCAAATGAGCGTGTTGAGCATCAAATGAATACGATGAATAGGAACCTCCGAAAGATATTTCTTTATGTTGCGCTAATGAATCATGGATTAGACAAATACAAAGTAGAGATTGGTATGCTTGGAGAGGCAGATTGATTTTCATTTTTATTGGATTAATAAGGGATTAACGCTTTAAATTAATTTATCTAACACTTTGTTTTAATATGAGGTTAAATTATTAACCTGTGCTTTAATTTTTAGTAACCTAATGATGACGTTGTCTAAATGATTTTCTTACATCAGAATCTGAACTTTGCACAAAATTATAATCATGAAACACTTTTTTAGTTTACTCTTAACATTGTGCTTATCTTTTGTTATGTCTCAAAATACAATAGCATTGTGGAATTACAATACTATTACTGGAGCTCCTCCAAGTCCAACAGCTGATTTAGGGATAGGAACTTCCCAAGTGGTTGGTTCTTTGGTTGTAGCAAATGCTGCGACGGGTATGGATCCAATTATCAATAATGGATGTGGAGCTCAAAATGGCACCAATCCCGGAGCTTGGTCTTTTACAGCAAATCCCGGAGCGACGAATGAAAGTAGTGGTGTGCAATTCAATACATCAACAGTTGGATTCCAAAATATTTTATTTACTTGGGATCAGAGATGGTCAAATACGGCAACAAATACTGTTCGTGTTCAATACACGTTGGATGGTACAATATGGACAAATTTTACCATGACAAGTGCTAACACAACATTTTGTAACGGGACAATAGACAATGGTCGTTTCCAAAATAACGGTGTGGGCGATCAATACAGACGTATCTCAGTAAATTTTTCAGCAATTACAGGTGCAAATAACAACGCCAATTTCGGAGTTCGTATCTTGGCGGCCAATTACCAAACAACCACGGAATTTAGGCAAACATCGAATACTACATTGGTAGCTACTGCGGGGACTTGGCGTTTTGACAATGTTTCTTTTCAAGGTTTGGCCGATGTGTCAATTGCCTCTGCAAGTAATTTTGCACAATACAACGAGAATTTCGGATCAATCAATGTTCCAATTACTGTGAGCAATTCGAATGCAGCAGCAATTAATTTAACGTTCGGATTATCTGTTTATAGTGATGCTTTTGAAAACGTAGATTATACATGGACGAACACATTAACAATTCCTGCAAATACAAATGGAGTATCAAACTTACCCATTTCTATTATTGACGACGCGATTGCCGAAAAAGCAGAGAGAATTATTGTAAAAATTCTATCAGGTGTAAATGCAAATATTTCAGCTACCAATAATTATCAAATTATCTTTATTAAAGACAACGACTATGTAGCTCCAACACCAACTAATGAATTAAACTTAAGCTTATTGAGTTCTTACTCAAATGGTACATCTGGTACAAATTCAGCAGAGATTGTCGCATTTGATCCAACCGTTGATCGTTTGTATATCGCTAATAGTATTGCTGGAAAAGTGGATATTGTGAATTTTGCCAATCCATCCGCTCCTGTTTCCATATCATCAATTAATATCAGCACCTATGGTGGAATTAATTCTATTGTCGCCCATGACAGTATAATTGCTTGTGCAGTTGAATCAGTTCCGGCTCAAAACAATGGAAAAGTAGTATTCTTTGATTACAATGGAAATTATATCAATCAGGTTGAAGTTGGTGCGATGCCCGATATGATAACGTTCGATAGAAATTTCACCAAGTTACTTACTGCGAATGAAGGTGAACCAGATGCAACCTATGTAAATGACCCAGTTGGTTCAGTTTCTATCATTGACTTAACTCCTGGTTATGCAGCTCTAACTAATACAAACGTTACGAATGTTGGCTTTTCAGCTTACAATGGTCAAGAAGTGGCTTTGCGTGCTCAAGGAATTAGAGTTTTCTCAACTTCAGCTTCAGTAGCTCAAGATTTTGAACCAGAATACATCGCAGTTTCAGAAGATAATACAAAAGCATACGTTTCACTACAGGAAAATAATGCGCTCGTTACGATTGATTTAGCCACGAATACCATTGTTTCTTTAACAGCCCTTGGATATTCTTCTTATTCAGGAGCATCAGGAAATGCATTGGATGCATCTGATCAAAGTGGTGCGGTTTTAATTACTGGAAATTTACCGATAAAAGGAGCATACATGCCAGATGCAATGGTTTATAAAACTATTGGTAGTCAAGGGTTATTATTCACTGCAAACGAAGGAGATTCTAGAGAATTTGGAAGTGTGATTGATGCCAACAGAATTTCTTCATCAACGTTTAATAATGTATTAGATGCAACCGCTTTTCCTGATCAATCTATTCTAAGAAACAACAAGTTTTTAGGTCGCTTGAGTGCATTGAAGTATTCTGGAGATACAGACGGAGATGGAGATTACGATGAATTACACGTAATGGGAGGTCGTTCATATTCCATTTGGAATGCGCAAACTGGCGCTTTAGTTTATGATTCAAAAGATTTGATCGAACAAATTACTGCAAATCACCCAACTTTTGGAGCAATATTCAATGCATCCAACGCTACAGGAGTTCCAGCACTGAAGAACAGAAGTGACGATAAAGGTCCAGAACCAGAAGGTGTTGCTGTAGCAACGATAAATGGCTCTGCATATGCTTTTGTTTCATTAGAACGAATCGGAGGTGTAATGATGTTCAATGTCGATAATCCAAATTCGCCGGTATTTGTAGGTTATGCAAACAACAGATCTACGACCTTAAGTGGACCAGATTTAGGTGCAGAAGGAATTATTATTATACCTGCTTCAGATTCACCAAATGGTAAAACATTAGTTATTCTTGCAAATGAGGTAAGTTCAACATTGTCGATATATCAAGTTAATACATGTGCAGAAGTTTCAGGCGCTCCAATTACGTCTAGTGATTTAACTATCTGTCCAAATCAAACAACTCAATTAGCTGTTACAAACACGGCAAACGTAACTTACGAATGGTTATTGAATGGAACTTCAATTCCAAATGCAGTTTCAAATACTTATTCTGCTAATCAAGCAGGAAATTATTCAGTGCGTGTTTCAAATTCAACATTGGGTTGCGTTGATACAACGAATATAATTACTGTTACTTCAATCGCACCGCCTTCAGTTTCTGCTGGTGCAGATCAAACGGTATGTGGTGGGTCAAATGTTACCATAACGGCAACAGGAGCTACGAGTTATGTTTGGAATAATGGTTCTTCTTCTTCCTCTCTTACTATTCCAACCGGAACAACTGCAAGCACAAATGTTTATATTGTTACAGGAACGGATGTAGCTACTGGTTGTACTAAAAAAGATACTGTTTTAGTTATTGTTAATGGATTGCCACAAATTAATGCAGGAAGTGATTTTAGTTCATGTGATAATGCTCAAATTACCTTGACAGCTACAGGTGGAGTAAATTACACTTGGTCTAATAATGTGATTAATGGTCAGTCGTTTTTGTTATCTCAAACCACAACATTTACAGTGACAGGAACTGATGCAAATGGTTGTACTAATTCTGATCAAGTTACAGTTACGATTTCAAGTGCTCCGCAAGTTTTGTTAGGAAACGATATTCAAGTTTGTGAGAATGAAGTGCCTATTCAAGTAAATTCCACGACAAATTCAGGTGGACTTGCTTACTTGTGGAATACGGGTGATAATACTTCATCAATTTCTACCTCTATATCAGGTGAATATTATGTTAATGTAACCGATGCAAATGGATGTTCTGATAGTGATACTGTAACAATTACTGTTTACGAATTGCCAGGCGCAAATTTAGGTAATGATCAATCAGTTTGTTCGAATGAATTACCTGCGACATTAACTGTTCAATCAACAGGTAATCAATTGAGCTATCTATGGTCTACAGGACAAACATCGCAACAAATTCAAGTCTCTCAAGCAGGTACATATTCGGTAACGGTAATTAATTCTAACGGTTGTGAATCTGCGGATGCTATTCAAGTTCAAGTGTTAACTGCTCCAAATGTTAATGCAGGAAATGATATTACGGTATGTGAATATGATTTTCCGGTTACGTTAAATGCAACGGGAAATGGAGCTACCGTACTTTGGAGCAACGGAGCCGCAACGCCATTCACTTCTGTTACAACGGGAGGTACTTATTCAGTAACTACTACTGCACAAAACGGTTGTCAAGCAACAGATTCAGTAGTTGTAACTTCTGATCCGTGTTTAGGAATTGCTACGCAGGACTTAGGTTGGGTTGTTTATCCGAATCCAATGGAGGATATATTGATAGTTGAGAACAACAATGACATTAATGCTGCCATTCAGTTGTATACAGCAGAAGGTAAATTAATAATGGAATTTGATCTTAATGAAAAGAAACTTGAGATAGATGTTCAAGGACTTTCTAAAGGCGCTTACTACCTTCGAATTGCCATGGTAACGACCGATAAGGTAATTAAAGTAATCAAGTAGTAACATTTTCATAGTTTTAATGGGGCGAAAGCCCCATTTTTTTTAACTCATATTTTAAGATTAGTTTATATAAGCTTTGTTACTTTGTGTTATGGATCGACACAGTAAGCGAAGTACCTTGGCTCTAAATATTTCAATTATAGCTATTTTGCTGGCGCTTCTCAACTTATATTTATTATTGAGGATTAGTTAGGTTTTCATTGATTCTGTCAGGAAAATCGGTGATAATACCTTCAACACCTTTGTGAATCAAATCAAATGTTTGTTGTTTATTATTTACGGTCCAAGCAAACATCTTTACTCCCTTTCTGCTTAATGCGTATCCCTTACCTTTAGTAATAGTTGGAAAATACATTCCAAGAGCATAAGGTTTGAAGGTGCAATGTGATAAAAATTTATTTACGGATTTGAAAGGCTTGTAGGTTAGGTAGATGAATCGAAAAGTTGAATCTTGGCTATAAATTGCGTTTAAAATATTCGGATCAAACGACATGAAAATAATGTTTTCTTTTAGCCCTGACAAATTAACTTCGTCTAGTATTATTCTTGCAAATTCTTCAGGAAAGGGTTGTGAAATGCCGTATTCTTTTTTTTCTGATTTTACTTCAAATAAGATGGTTTTGTCCTGAAAATTAATTTGTTGAATAACCTCCTTGAATCTAGGTTTAGCTGATACTGTTTTAAGTTGTTCAGGGAAATTGGGGTTATATTTCGTGCCACAATCAATTTTTTCAATTTCTGCTTGAGTCATCCGGTAAATGTTGTAAGTTTTGAGCTGAGCATCACTAATGTTATCAGCTTGACAAATACTCGGTTTAAAATAGGGTTCATGTGAGATAACAAGTTCTTTATCCTTGTTAACCACAACATCCCACTCTACACCACTAATTGGATATTCTAACGCTTTTTGGAAGGAAAGAATACTATTTTCAGGAAATAGCCCTCTTGCTCCTCTGTGTCCGAAATATTGCACCTGGCCTTGCAAAATGCATACAAGAATACAGAATGTAAAGGTTAAAAATGGTTTTTTCATGAGCCAATTTACTTCTGTTTTGATTATGTTTAAATGATTTAATTATTAAATGTAAGTTAAATATTCAGTTGCAACTGAAAGAAACAGTTTGTATACTTTAAATTTGAGTAAACCTAGAACTATGAAATCAAAAGTATTGCTCTTTGGCGCTACTGGAAGTCTTGGCCAGTTTGTATTTTGGGAGTTAATACAACGAGGGTATGCCGTGACTGTTGTGGTAAGAGATAAAATTAAGGCTGTCGAATTGTATTCTTATTGGGCAACAATTGTTGAATTGGATAACCAAAACATTTCAAGTATAAGCAGTGACTTGTTTTCGTCTCATGATATGGTTATATCCTTATTGGGAAATAGGATTTCTCATTCATTTAACATGGATCAAACCGGAGGGATGGATTTTTTTGAAGCGAATGATTTTATTTTACGTCAATCTATTCAGCATAATGTCAAAAAATTTGGCGTTGTGTCACCATTTCATCAGAGAGGTTTGCTTAAACAGTCTTATTTTAAGCGTCATGAAGAGTTTAAAAATCTCGTAATTAATTCAGGAATCAATTATACAATTCTTAGTTCCACTTTACTTTTTAGTTCGCTAACACGCCAATTAAAACTTGCCAAAAAAGGAAAGAATATAGTGATAGGTGAGGGGCTTGCTTGTGTGAATCCAATTTTTGATGGAGATGTCGCTGCTTTACTCGTTCAAAGTCTATCTTTTGATAAAAAGTATTTGGAATGTGGAGGTCCAGAAATATTCACGCGTTTGGAATTAGCTCAAAAGCTTCAATTGTTTTCGGAAGAAGAATTTAAGGTTCGCAAAATGAATCCATTGGCTATTCCCACGAGCCTCCCATATTTAAAAATAAAGAATCCCATCATGCATGATAGGTTAGCTTATTTCTATTATGTAAATCGACATGATTTTATTACGACTTCCATGGGATCCGTAACCTTAAATGAGTATTTATCCAAGCGAATTTATGAAAAACTAAAAAGTAGAGATCGAATGTGGATGTTACAAAAACAACTAGTTGCATAAGAATTAATAAGGGTTTTAATTGTTGTTAATATTTAATGCAGACTTTTGAAATTAAATAGCTCTTTAATGAAAACTCAATTATTTTTATTTCTACTTTTCATTTCTTCCACGAAAGCACAAAGTCTTATTATAAATGAAGTGTCCCAAGGGCCAACAGGAAGTAAAGAATATGTTGAATTTCTTGTTATTCCGAGCGCAGGTCCATATCAATGTTCAGATTACTGTCTAGATTTAAGAGGTTGGATAATTGACGATAACAATGGTTATTTTACGGGGGGTGGTGGTGCTGGTTTAGGAATAGCAGCAGGAGCTGTCAGGTTTTCAACCAATACTATTTGGTCATGTGTTCCTATTGGGACATTAATTTTAGTCTATAATGACCAAGATTTGAATGCTGCGCTACCACCAATCGATAATTCATTAACTGATGGTAATTGCACCCTAGTTTTACCGATATCATCCACTTTATTTGAACAACAAACGGTTTCTCCCACAACTATTAACGCTACTTATCCAACAACAGGTTGGTTACCAGGAGGTTTATGGGGACCAATATCAATGGCTAATGGTGGAGATTCATTTCAAGTTTATAATCCGAATAATTTAACAACTCCCATTCATGGTGCAAGTTGGGTAAATAACAATACCAATAACATTATCTATTTCTCGACGAGCGCAACTAATTCTGTTTATTTCTTTGCAAATACAGTAGACAACAATCCTTCGAATCAAGCCAATTGGGTGGCTGGAACTTGCTCTGCACCTGATAATCAAACTCCAGGATCACCTAATAATGTAGCGAATGCTTCTTACATACAGAGCTTAACCAACAATTGTGCTGGACCGTTAACAGCAACGCTATCTTCTAGTTCGGATGCAGGTAGTTGCCAATGTAATGGAACTGCAACAGTTTCTGCCACAGGATCTATTCCAGGGTATTCCTATCAGTGGTTTGATGCCACTAATACAACACTTAGTCAAAATTCAGCAACAGCATCCAATCTTTGTCCAGGGACATATTCATGTATTATTACTTCTGCCATTAATTGTACAGATATTGTTTTTGTAACAATAAATACTACTACTGGAAATATAACCCCATCTTTCACTCAAGTAGCTCCAATATGCTCAGGAGGAACTTTTACCTTACCAACGACATCCAATAATGGAATCACAGGAACTTGGTCGCCTGCAATAAATAATTCAGCTACCACAACTTATACATTTACGCCGACAGCAGGGCAATGTGCGACTTCAACTACAATGACTGTTTCAGTGAATTCTCAAACTACTCCAACTTTCACTCAGACAGCATCAATTTGCTCGGGAGGACCTTTTACCTTACCAACAACATCCAATAACGGAATCACAGGAACTTGGTCACCAGCAATAAAT
>JBIJBD010000101.1:0-8895 GCA_044345395.1 Crocinitomicaceae bacterium
TAATCCAAACACGAACCAACGGTTATTATATTGCTTCAAGTGATACGGATGAAATACAAAACTAAAGGAAGGTGCATTGAACGGTGTGTATGTGATCCAAAGAGCGCGTTTTTGGACAATTGCATTAAACAATGGAGAGAACCACTTGCTTCCCACATAGTCAATATTTGACTCAAAGGACACAACGGTTTCTTTTCCACTGCCAAGTTTTTCTTTGAGCACCACATCAAATTGTTCTACCCATTCAAAACCAGGACTTCCTTTAAATCGTTGAAAGAGGTCAAGGCTATTTTTCAATATTTTCGCCTCCGTTTCATTCAAGGGACTATTGTGTATAGAGAAGTTAGGATCCGTATAAAAATAGGCGTGTAATTTTCTATCGATGATGCGTGTTTCAATCGGGGCATTGTAGCCATTTTCGCTGCGCATAAATCGAAGATCTTCGCGGAGTTGGCGAATTTTTATTCCATCTGACTTTGCATCGTAAGCAGCAAGAGCGTCGTTTATCTCATTTAAAAGATCATCGAAGGTGTATACTCGCCCACTATTACGTAAGCAGCGATCTAGGGTTTTGTAGCGCAATAAGGCGTTTTTGTTGATTGCCATTTGTGATTTTTAAGTTGTTCTGACAAAGGTAATTATTCTATGCAGAAGTACTGCATATAAAAAACGTAAACTTGTACAAATAAAAACACAATGGAAAAAAGATTTTACAAAGAAAATGAAATTTGGTACATCGACTTACCAGAATTTTTAGAACAAGGATTGGGAAGTAAAGCCAACTTAATGATGGTAGATGGTTCAGATGCCTTGCTTGACATACTATCAAAAAATGGAACAGAAGTATCCGTCGAATTCAGCCAGCTCCCTTTTGATGGGGCTACCTATACCTTACGCGCCCAGCAATTTGGAAAAAACCAAGACCTACTCTCTAGAATTGGTCACGCTTTGGTTTCCTACGGTATGTACTACAAGGTACGTGAACTCAACGATATGCGCATTTGGTTATGCCCCGTAACGGAATACGTATTTGGTGGAAGTTATCCGAGGGAAATTTTTGTGAGGGTGGTGGAATTATAGCGAATTGGTTACTTCCTTAACGGCATGTTGGCGAGTTTATCTTTAATATAAAATGCCATTCCGAGAGTAGTAAAAAACAACCATTCGATGTGCGGATTTTTTTCCGGGTGGTACGTGAACTAAAAGTGCTAGCTAAATTTTTAAATTTAAACTACTTCGAGGTTAATATTCTAGTGTATTACATACTCGTCCCTTTGTCCTGGTGCTTTCTATTGGATTGGTATTTGGAAATGCATTACTTCACTGTTGGCTTTGTGCTACTCTGGATTTGCGTACTGTTCATTTACCGAGATTTTGCACGTTTATCGAAGCGGATGTATAAAAAATCTGTGGGCTTTTTATTGTTATTCAATCGCTTTGGAAGTAATTACTTGTTAAGTTCTGTGGTAATTTGAATTGGTGTCCCTCTTATGGTTTACGGAGTTTCAGTAAATTTAGTGTTGTTTTAACTAGATAGTTGCCTTTTCAGAATATTGTTTCGATTTCAACCAACAGCGGTTACAAAACAATTGAAATTCAAAGTTGAAATGCCCAATTTGAATACGCCGAAATTTAAAAAACCAAAATTCTAGCTTGAAGATTATAATTCGAAGGAATATCAGGAAAGAATGGTTAAGTCCATGATGGAACAAGATAAGATAAAAAATCAATAGTTATTTCTCAGATTCATTAATACAATTCACTCACTTTTTCTTCCTCCGATACTTCCCCCTGGTTTGGTAATAATACCGTGACCGATTTCGGTTTTTGATTGCGTTTTTATTGGTGCTGACTTTTTTGCGGACATGACCTTTTCGTGTTTGACCTTTGTAGTTTACAGAAGGTTTTACGTAAGTGCCGCCAGCTGAGTCTGATTTTTTAGCATCGCAGGAACTTAGTGCAATTACAACAAATCCCAGTGCGATAAGTAATGAGGTGAGTGATTTAATTGCAGACTGTACCCTGTACATGTAAAAAATCATTTTCCACTGTGTTTGGCTAAAAAATCCCCGATCTTTAAAATGTGGTCGCGAAGTACATTAGCCTCCGCGAAGTTGTGTGCGGCTAAGCATTCGTTCTTGCGTTGTGTAAGCTCCTCACAATCTTGTAAAAGCTTGACGCGGAATTCTTGAAATAAGTCTTGATACAAGGTTTTTGACTCATCCACCGTACTAATTTCACGCAGCACCTCTTGACACATGGCCTGAATTTTTAAATTTTCTTCAGTAGGTTCAAGCCCGGTTTGGCGACGAATTAATACCAATCGCTGCTCCATGAGAAGGTTGATCAGGTGTTTTTCTTCCATCCTCAACTCAGACGCTTTTTCGTAATACTGTTTACTTATTACCTCTTCCTTTTGAATAGCGAGTTTGGCAAGTTGGAGCTTAATTTCCATTATTTGCTCCTTGATGTGTAACAATTTGGTGTTTTCATCAAGCTGATTAGGATCTGGAAAAGACATTTGAATAAAATTAGATGATGAATGTACACAAATTTTACGTTCATCCCACGGTGGCAACCATCATTTTCATACCCTACCCAATGTTTCGCTATATTTCCATGTAAAATTTCGCGACAGAACGTATTTAGTTTACGAACTATTTTCATTGCTTTGTTCGAAAATTAGAAACCATGAACATGCAAAAACTTTTAGACAACGATTATTTTCAAGACCTCCTGAACCAAGCAGACGAATACGCCGTGCAATGTGCCGGAACGTATTATGTTCCCTACAAAATTCAGCAAAACACCTTGCGAGAAAACGAAGAATTCTTTCACGATTGGCTGGCGGGAAACTATCCTGATTTTGGCTTCACGGAAACAGAAGATCCAAATTTACTGAACAGCGAAATTGCCCTATTTCTAAGCACGCAAAGTCGCGAGGAAAAGATGGAAATATACCGAGATTTTATGACATCATACGGTGTGATTGAAGATCTTATGTGTCTCGATTTGGACGAACGCCTCGAATTGGTCATGGAGTTGGGGGTTAAATGATAATAATTAACTACTCTTCCTTTACCGAAAATATTTTAAACGCTCAATTTTAAAATCCTTATTTGCTATTTTTTATCTTTGAAATTGATAATAAAGCTAATACAATGAAAAGAGATTATAACTATATTAAGATTGATGAAATTTTAGAAAAAAATGATTTTTACGATTTTCATGATTCTTTCAAATTTGGAATTGAATCTAATTCTTTAAACGAAAAAATTATTGAAGACATTTTCAATGATTTTGGTATTAATGAGGAAAATTGTATTTTGAAAATTAACGATTTGGATTACAACGAAGTGTCTGAAATTGATGAATTTTATAGACTATTTAGATATGAAAATGAATTTTTATTATACAAAGTATACGTAGATTATAATGATGGCTTTTTTACAGCCTGTATTAAGCCACATAAATCATTTGAAGATTTAGTTTTATTTTACAAGTATGCATTTGAACATGGTATGTTTCTCTCGAAAGTGCAAGTTGATAAATTGTTTGGTAATAAAAATAATCCTTTATTATTGATTAAAATGGCTTATCAAATATTGGGATACGAGTACAAGGAAACTTCTGATTTTGATGATTTTGGAATAATGAAATTACACTTCGTTAAAAACAACTCAATGTATTATCTGATTGGTCCACTTATTGATAATGATAAATATACTGATATTTATTTTGATTTATTGTGTTTTGACAGTTTAGTTGAAGACTATAGTTTACGAATGGATGATAGTTATCAAGACTTATTTAATTCATTTAGTGATCTTTTAAACAATATCCATAATTCAGAATATTTAAAATCAATTCTATATACTGATGAAGAATTGACTAGATTAATCGGCGAATAATTTCTTTGATTTTAGTTCTCTTTCAGATAAATTTCTGAGTGTGAAACTCGCTTCATTCATATGCGACCTCCTATGCCTGGAGTTTGACGAACGCCTCGAATTGGTCATGGAATTGGGGGTTAGGTAGTTATTGACATATCGATTCGCTTGGTTTAATGCATCTTATCCCTTTTTTTGGGCTGAAATTCGTATCTTTATTCATCCGATAAAACAGCTCTTTTTTAAGATTCTTGCTTATGGTATAGTTCTCATTATATGATTCGTTTAGTTGAAATTTTATATCTTTGATACTATCAAATGATACTATCATGAATCCGCCTTACGAAGTAACCCCTAAAATAATGAGCTACATTAGTTCAATTTCTGAAAAATTAGGTGAAGTCAATGCCAATTACTTGAACAAGCAATCGCCACAACTTCGAAAAACTAACCAGATTAAAACAATTCAGTCTTCTTTACAAATCGAAGGAAATACTTTATCTGAAGAGCAAATAACAGCTTTGGTTGAAAAAAAGCGCGTGATTGGTCCCCAAAAGGATATTACAGAAGTTTTAAATGCACTTAAAGTATATGAGAATATAGCTAACTATCGTTGTATTTCAGAGAAGCATTTTTTAGAGGCGCATGGCACACTAATGCATGGTCTCATTGAAAATCCGGGTTCATATAGAAAAAAAAGTGTTGGAATTGTAAAGGGCTCGAAGGTTGAACATGTTGCACCTCCTTACGAAAATGTTCCACATTTAATGAAAGATTTATTCACCTATTTGAAGGATCCCAACGAACTTTCATTGATTAAAAGTTGTGTTTTTCATTATGAATTGGAATTTATTCATCCATTTACGGATGGGAACGGTCGTATGGGACGATTGTGGCAAACAATAATATTAAAAGAAAAATACCCCATTTTTGAGTCCATTCCTCTGGAGACTTTAATTCGTGATACCCAGTTTGATTATTATCAAGCCCTTTCTTTGAGTGACAAATCGGGAAAATCAACACCATTTATTGAATATATGTTGCGTGTGATTGATACCTCTCTGGCCCAACTTCTCAACTATACAAATAGAATTCTCAAAGACACGGACCGTTTGGATTATTTTTTACTATTATCTATAAAAGAGTTTAATCGAAAGATATACATGGGGGTATTTAAAGACATTTCCACTGCAACTGCAAGTCGAGATTTAAAATTGGGCGTTAAGCTTGGTGTCTTTGAAAAAGAAGGCGATAAGACAAAAACAATCTATCGGGTAAAGAGGTAAATCGTTGTTTAAGAATAACCTGACGACAAGAAATTGAGTTGGTTAGTCTCACTACCCAACTGAAGCTTCAAGCCGCGGATAGTAAAAAATATAAAACCGACATGTTGGATAGTGACGGGGTAATTTTGCTGGCAAAAAATTTTCCGAATATTGGTGCCATGAAATTTCTAGATTGGTTTCTATACAGCGATAATAGTATTGATGGTCAAAGTAAGAAAAAAGCATATACCTTATTCGAAGGAAACTTTTTAGATCAAATCGAAGTTGGAACAGCCAAAGGTCTTCAACAAATTCATGCGTATCTTTTTGGCGGACTGTATGATTTTGCCGGGCAAATTCGACAAAAGAATATTTCAAAAGGTGGATTCCAATTTGCAGTTTCACGGTTTTTAGGCGAAACATTGAAACATATAGAAGGAATGTCTGAAAATACCTTTGATGAAATCGTGGAGAAATATGTGGAGATGAACATCGCTCATCCTTTCATGGAAGGCAACGGAAGAAGCGCTCGAATTTGGTTGGATTTAATTCTAAAGAAAAGACTCAAAAAATGTGTGGATTGGAGCCGCATTTCTAAGGGCGATTATATGAACGCCATGGTTTTAAGCCCAACAAATAGTCAAGTTCTCAAAACTACAATTGAAAGTTCCCTTACCGATAAAATTAACGATCGTGAAATGTATATGAAAGGAATTGATTACTCGTACTATTACGAGGAAAATGAGTAGTTCGTTTGAAACAATTCAATCCTTCTTCCTCCTATACTTCCCTCTTGTTTGGTAATTATACCGCGAACGATTTTGGTTAAGGATGGCGTTTTTATCGGTGCTTACTTTTCTGCGGACGTGCCCTTTGCGAGTTTGATTTTATAAATTATTTATCAATACGTTGGTCGTTAATTTTCCATGTTTCAAATGCTAATTCCATCATTACTTTTTGACGCTCAATTATTGAATTCTTAGACCAAACGGAAAAGGAATAATTATATTCTGATTTGAAGCGATTTAATCCGGTATTTTGACCTATATGATAGTTGTGATTTAAAAGATTAGTTGAAAGCACATCCGAATTTGAATATTCCTTTTGCTTAAAAGAAAACCAATCTTTCTGCATATCATTAAAATTATTAACGGCTTGATTAATTTGACCCTCAATAATGGAAACATTTCCTAATTTGTAAAGAAAATTTTTGTAGTCATTCATATCTTCAAATTCTTCAGGAATAATTTCATCTTTTGGTGTTTGTGGAAGTATATGTTCAATTTGCAATGTCTCAAAGAAATTATGACCTTTAAGCGGTAATCCTGCTTTTTTCTGAATGGTATTCTCGATTTTTCCTAATATATATCTTTGTCGATAGAGCGGTGTGAATGAATAATGGTGAATATTCATGAACTCAGATTGAAATGAAACTAATTTTTCTTTCAAATAAGGTAGTATGGTTTCGCTAATAATTACTTTAATTTCATCAATGGTTTTCTTGCCCCTCAATTTAAACGCCCACATTGTAAATAAACGTTCGTTATTTTTTGCTTGAATTCCGATTGTATTGCTATAGAAAAAGAAACTTTCAATTTGTCCAGCCAAATATTCCAATTCTGAAATTCCTACATTGGAATCTAAAGCAAGTAATAAAATTAGATGCTGCCTTGACCGATATTTGTTTATGAAACCAATATTTGTTGTATTCGGATATTGACTTCCATCCTTGATAAATTCGGTTGCTACAACTAGATCTGAATATCTTTTAGATATTTTTTTTAATTCTTTGGCAAAACCAACAGGATCTATTTCATATTTTGTTTCTTTTTTTCCATCTGCTGAAATTATCCACTTGTAAATATCATCCTCTCTCATTATTCCATTGTGATATCGCGCCATTAAAAAGTAACGTAAAAATCGTAATGGACTGTTCGCTTCGTTGCATGCCAATAGATTTTGATTTATTTCTTGCCATGTGTCTTTTATTGTTTGAAAATCGGCCTTATTAGCTTGACTAAATAAAAGGTTTTTTACTAAGTCCATTGCATTTAAGCTCGCTCCTCGTTGATTTATTGTCTCAAATATTTTTAAGGCACTACTTAGATTTTCAGATTCAATGACCACTAATTCTATTTTTGTAAGAAAGAATTTTGCATAATTGATTAATGATTCAGTGCTGTTTTTGCTGTAAAGTTCAAAATGAACTTTCATCTTCTCATAGGCTTGTTGCATTTTAATAATTGAAGGAGTTAGCTCATCTTCAAATACTTTATCTGTAATTATATCAGTTAAAAAATCTCTACTTTCTTCATACTGTAATTCCAGTCTGAGCCGAGTTTCTCCTGTATTCATATCAAAGCTTGAGAGAAGACCTTCAATTCCAGATAAATAATGTTTTTGGTTTTGATCTAGGTCTATTTTTCTCAATACGTCTCGAAAGGCACAAAGCGAAAGAATAATTGTAGTCAATCTCTGCTGTCCATCAATTACGTCGTATTTTCCATTATTTTCAACGATGATTATTGAACCAATAAAATACGCTTTTTGTTGTTGAGAGTTTGGTTCAAATTCATTATCTATGTCAATTATAAATTGCTCTACTTGATCATCTGGCTTCCAAACATATTCACGTTGGTAGTCCGGAACTAAAAAGAAATAATCTTTTAATTGAGTAATACTCTTTACGTTTGCTTTTATTTCCATATCTATATTTATTTTAATTCATCTTCACCTGCCCATTCATCAACATTGACAATAACCAATCACGAAGCTCGGCGAGTTTTTGGGTTTTACTTTCCTTTTAACTACCTTTTGTGTAATTAGAGCCAAAAGTTACATATTTTTCTTCGATTTTTGATGCTAGCTTGAATTGGCTTGAAGAATTGAATACCAAACTAGCTTTATATAAATTGATGTCAGTTTTATATCCTGCGCATGACTTTGGGTTGAAGACGGCGATTTAAATGGAGGTTATTTAATTATTCTTACGTCTGACAGTAGCTCTTCACAATCAAATTATTTAAATTTGGTATTAATATTTAAGTAAATGAGAATCGTAGTTATTTTATTATGTCTTATAGTCTTTTCTTGTGGTCCGAATGAAATTAAGCCAATCGATTCAACATATGAGGAGAGTATTGACTCTTCAACAGAATCTTCAATTAAAGAATTGAGTCCAGAAGAAAAAAGTAAAGAAACAGAAAAGCTTAAAACAGAATTCAAAAAACTCTACAAAGAACTTATAGAATTTAAAAAAGAAAAAGATTTTCATGAATTAGGATTTGGTATTGGAAGCCCATACAAGAAATGGTATGATGATGTTGATTTACTGAAAAATGATCCTAATTGTAAACTACTCTTAAAATATGGAATACTACCCGGAGAATTGCAAACCCTTGGAAATGAATATCTAAATTCTCAAGGAAAGGAAACAGAATATACGACATTTATAAATTCTGAGATAAAAAGAAATTTTAAAGATTGATCAATTAAGATAAATTAGAAAGTTAAAATTCAATTACCGCTCTCTTTTTCTTAATAGAATAAAATCATTAGTCCATTTTTTTGAGGAATACCAGTAAAAACTTTAACCTCTAATTCGAATTGACAAGATAATCGTAAAGAGATTTTTCTACCGGATGCTCAAGTGAAAATGTTATTTCTACTACCGAAACTTGTTTTCCATTTGCGTCATTCATGGGTAAGCTTCCCTAAAAACTGAAACGTTCAGAAATAGA
>JBIJBD010000099.1:0-9210 GCA_044345395.1 Crocinitomicaceae bacterium
CAAAGTTATCTAAATTCAAGTTCAAAGGTATCAACAGAAGAGAGGCAGATAAAATTAGAGAAGAAATTTCGTTGTATGCCGGAAAAACAATAACGGAGAATCTGGTGTTTCAGACAACAAACAAAATCAAAGGATATTTTCGCGAAAAGGGTTTTTATGAAACAAAAGTTAAGATAAATAGAGAAAAAGATACGCTAATAAACGATTCAGAATTGTTTCTAATTGATATTTCAAAAGGACCCAGAATAGGTATTAAAAAAATAGAGATAGTTGGAAATAATAGTGTTCCGTCTTGGAAATTAAAAATGGCTATGAAAGATACAAAAGCTAAGTTATTTTTTAGGTTTTGGAAAAGATCAAAGTTAACAGAATCCACATTCGAGCGAGATAAGCAAGCGATGATGGAGAAATACAATAAGGTTGGTTTGAGAGACGCAATGATTGTGAACGATACGGTAATTAAATTGGATGAAAAAAACCTACTTATTCAAATAACTATTCAAGAAGGTGAGAAATACTTTTTCGGCTCTTTTGACTGGATAGGCAATACTAAATACCGCTCTACTTTTTTGGATTCATTGATAGGGATTAAGAAAGGCGATGTTTACAACAAAACGTTGTTGGAGCAACGACTTAATGGAAGTCCTGATGAACGTGATGTAAGATCGTTGTATATGAATCGGGGGCATTTGTTCTTTAATTTGATTGCTGTAGAAACTAATGTTAATAATAATGAAATTAATCATCAGATTAGAATTTTAGAAGGGAAAGAAGCGCGAATAGGTGACGTTAGTATTCGAGGAAACACAAAAACCAACGATAAAGTTATTCTTCGGGAAATTAGAACAAAACCTGGTGATATTTTTAATAAATCGGATATCATGCGCACGCAACGCGAATTGGCACAACTTGGGTTCTTTAACGAACAGGCTTTTCAAGTGAATCCTATTCCAAATCCCACAAACGGGACTGTTGATATTGAATATGTGGTTGAAGAAAAATCTTCGGATCAAATTGAATTGTCAGGGGGTTATGGTGGAGCGGGTTTAACCACAAGAGGTGGCGTAATTGGCACATTGGGCTTAACGTTCAACAATTTTTCAACGCGAAATTTTTTCAAAAAAGAGGCATGGTCGCCACTTCCCGGTGGTGACGGTCAACGACTTTCTATTCGCGCGCAAACGTCTGGTCGCTTTTATCAGGGGTATAATTTCTCATTTACAGAGCCATGGTTAGGTGGTAAAAAACCCAATTCCCTTTCATTTTGGGTAAATCACACAGCACTTTCTTCCAGCGGAACACTGCGAACTGACCCTAATTATACAGGGGTTGGAATTACCGGTGTGGGCCTAGGCTTGGGAAGAAGAAAAAAATGGCCGGATGATTATTTTTCGGCATATTATGAATTGGGCTATCAATATTATGATGTAGTAAAAGATTTCCGATTTCCACTAATAGAAAAAGGTTTTGCAAATGATATTTCCTTGAAGTATGTCCTACAAAGAAGCTCAGTGAGCTCGCCCATTTACCCCCAAAGCGGCTCAAATTTTTCTTTTACTGCAAAGGCAACACTTCCTTATTCTTATTTTGATGGGGTAGATTACAAATCAGCCACAACGGCCGAAAGAATTAAATATTTAGAATATTATAAGTTTAAACTTACTGGAGAATGGTTTTTACCTGTAAGCTCAGACAAAAAACTTGTATTAATGTCAAGATTTGGATATGGATTCATGGGTGCATACAACCAAGACAAGGGGGTTACGCCATTTGATAGGTTTGTCATGGGGGGAAGTGGGTTAACAGGTGTTGGTCAAATTGGTGGGCGTGAAATTATAGCGATGCGAGGATACGAAGACCAAACAGTTTCATCTGATGGAGGAGATCCATTAATTGCTAAGTATACTCTCGAACTTCGTTACCCCATATCCTTGAATCCTTCTGCCACGTTCTACGCATTAACTTTTTTGGAGGCAGGAAACACTTTTCCTTCCTTTCTGAAGTTTAATCCATTTAATGTGAAACGAGCAGCAGGTGTTGGTATACGGGTGTTTTTACCTATGTTTGGTATGTTAGGTTTAGACTATGGATTAGGCTTTGATCAATTAGATAGTTGGTCAAATGGATTTGGAAAGGCATCAGATCAATCTGTGAAGCAAAAAGGATTTTATCCTAAGCTAAGTTTTACAATAGGTATGAACCTTGGCGAGTTATAGAAATTAGCAATAAATGTGTAACTTCGCCGTTCTTTACAAACAATAATGCACCATGTTTAAATATTGTTTTGTTCTATTTTTTGTTCTTGGCATTACTTTTGTCAAGGGTCAGTCCTACGCGTTTATAGATTCTGATTATATATTAAAAAACGTTCCGGAGTATGTTTCAGCGAAGGAAAAGTTAGACAAGTTATCAGAGAAATGGACAAAAGAAATTGAGGATCGCTACGCGGCTATTAAGACAAAAAAAGGCAACTTTGAACGAGAAGAGGTCTTGCTTCCCGCTGAAGAAAAAACAAAGCGGAAAGCGGAAATTGAAAAACTAGAAAAAGAGGCGATAGATTTGCAAACACAGCATTTTGGTTCGAATGGAGATTATTTTCAAAAGCGCCAAGAGTTGGTAAAACCTATTCAAGACAGGGTTTATACAGCAATGAAAAAAGTCGCAAAAAGAGATGGATATGCTTTTGTATTTGATAAAGCCAATCAAAGTAATTTACTTTATGCGGAAAAAGAATACGATATCAGCGAGTCCGTTTTAGAGGAAATGGGAATAACTAAATAAATATAAAAATGAAAAGAATAGTAAGTATAATGTTTTTAGCGATGGCGTTTGGTGTGAATGCACAACAAAAAATAGGACACGTCAACTCACAGAAATTACTAGACACATTAGCTTCTTACAAAGAAGCAGGAAAGAAACTGGAACAAAAGCGATCGGAAGAAATTGCAAAATATCAAACACTTGAAAAAGCCTTTCAAGCCGAATATAACAAGTTAATGGAGGAGGCCCCTGAAATGCCAAAGTTAATGTTGGAGCAAGAACAACAAAAATTAATGGTTAAACAACAGGAATTAGAGAATTTTGAGCCAGAGATGACCCGAAAACTCCAAATGTATCAGCAACAATATATGGAACCTATTTTGGAAAGAACACAAAAGGCCATTGCTGTTGTTGCGGAGCGAAAAAAGTTGAATTATATTTTTGATGAAACAGTTTCTCTCTATTTTAAAGGCGGTATTGATTGTACAGCAGAGGTAATGTCAGAATTGCTAAAGCTCGATGCTGAAGCGATGAAGGAAAGATAGGTTAGAAAGAGATAAATAGTCTAAGGCAATCCAACGGGTTGCCTTTTTTTATTAGCTTTGATTTTATAATGGGACCGATAGGGGTATTTGATTCTGGTTATGGTGGATTAACGGTATTGTCACAGATTAAAAAAGCTTTACCAGAATATGATTTTTTGTATTTAGGTGATAATGCGCGTGCACCATATGGTAATCGATCATTTGATGTAGTGCATGAATTTACATGGCAAGCTGTTCAGTTTTTGTTTGAACAAGACTGCCCATTAGTAATTCTAGCGTGTAATACCGCATCGGCTAAAGCATTAAGAACTATTCAACAGACACAACTACTAGAATCATACCCAAGTAGACGAGTACTAGGCGTTATTCGACCAAGCACAGAGACAATAGGAGATTGGACAAAAACAAATCATGTGGGAATCCTTGGAACACACGGAACCATTCAATCTAATTCTTATCAAATAGAACTTCAGAAGTTTGCCCCCCATGTTAAGGTTTTTCAACTAGCTTGCCCTATGTGGGTGCCGTTGATTGAAAATAATTACCATAACACATTAGCAGGGAAAACGATCATTAGGGATGATGTCTACAATTTATTGGCAATGAGTCCACAAATAGACACAATAGTTTTGGCGTGCACCCACTATCCCCTTATTGAAGCTCAAATTAGAGAACTTGTTGGACCAAGCGTTAATGTTTTTTCTCAAGGTGAAATTGTTGCAAATAAGTTAGCGGTTTACTTATCGAAACACCCGGAAATAACTAGTCGTTTAAGTAAAAAAGGGCAAACTAGGTTGTTTACAACGGAGAACGAATATGTGTTTAACGAAAACGCCACGAATTTTTTGGGTGAACCAATTTCCGCATTACATGTTCACCTGTAGTTTATAAACCTACCCGTTTTCGATTTAAGTTTTCGATAAGTTGTTGTTGCATGTGCAGCATCTCTTCGGGTTGTTCTGCATAATAGGAAAAACTCTCCTCAAATTGTTTTAACGTCACACCATTTTCTTTAAGAACCCTTTGAAAACTACTGTCGAGCGAGGCTTTGTAAACACTTGGGCTACCATAAGTCATTTGGTAGTGATTTTCAAGCAAGTAAATCTCCTCCATTAGATGTAACATTTTTTCTTTTGGCAACACATTCGGGCTTTCATTGGTCGTGCAAGCAGCAATCAATAATAGAAAAATCAAAAATCGGTTCATGAAAAAATTAGTCTTTCTCCTGAACGTTCCTCAACGATTTTCCCATTTTCCCAAACGATTTTCCCATTCACAAACGTAGTATTTATGCTGTGTGAAAACGTAGTTCCCTCAAATGGAGACCAACCGCATTGATAAAGTAGCGTATCCCGTCTTACGGGTGTTTTTTTTCTAGAATCAACAATCACTATGTCCGCTTGGTAACCTTCTCGAATAAACCCACGATTTTCAATGCGAAAAAGAACAGCGGGCGAATGAGCCATTTTTTCTACAACTTTCTCAATACTGATTTTACCCTCTTTGACTTTTTCCAACATGGCTAAAAGTGCGTGTTGAACGAGTGGTCCACCAGATGGCGCTGAAGTATATGGCATTGATTTTTCATCTAGTGTGTGTGGTGCGTGGTCCGTTGCTATAACATCAATGCGATCATCCAAAACAGCTTGCCATATAGCTGCTCTATCTGAGGAGGTTTTTACTGCTGGATTCCACTTAATGAAGTTGCCCTTTTTTAGGTAATCTTCATCGGAAAACCATAGGTGATGGATACACGCTTCGGCGGTTATTTTTTTTTGAATTAATGGTGTTTGGCTATCAAATAGGTCGAGTTCTTTTGCAGTAGAAATATGCAGAACGTGTAGTCTTGCCCCATGTTTTTTCGCCAAGGAAACAGCCAAAGAAGAGGATAAATAACATGCGTTTTCATCTCGGATTAATGGATGAGCGGTTATAGGAATGTCTTCCCCGTAGATTTCTTTAAATCGAGCAAGATTCGTTCTTACAGTTTGTTCGTCCTCACAATGAGTAGCAATGAGCATGGGTACATTTGCAAATAGCCCATTAAGAGTTTTCTCATTGTCAACCAACATGTTTCCGGTAGAGGAACCCATAAAGACTTTTACCCCACACACGTTTTTTGGATTTGTTTTAAGCACTTCTTCAAGGTTGTCATTTGACGCCCCCATGAAAAACGAGTAATTTGCAATGGAATCTTTTGCCGCAATAGCAAATTTATCTGCTAATAATTCTTGTGTAAGTGCATTCGGTACTGTATTGGGCATTTCCATGAACGACGTGATTCCTCCGGCAACCGCTGCGCGAGATTCTGATTTTATACAGGCTTTGTGAGTCAGACCCGGCTCTCTAAAGTGGACTTGGTCGTCGATACAACCCGGAAGCACGAAACACCCTTCTGCTTCGATTTCCTGAGTACTTGAGGGCGTATCTATTACCCCTCCAACTTTAACGATTTTACCATCATTGATTAAAATATCGCCATGAATGATTTTGCCTTCATTTACAATGGTTCCATTTTTTATTACTATACTCATAGCTTCATTTTTTTCATTTTCCAAACACCAAAAAAAGCTTCTTTGAAAATTTTTGTGCTCATTTTTGATTCCCCAAATTCACGGTCAACGAAAGTAATAGGGATTTCTTTTAGTAAGAACCCATGTTTTATGGCGGCATATTTCATACATACTTGAAAGGCATAACCTTTAAATGGAATGTTTTCAAGTTGAATACGCTCGAGCACTTCTTTTTTATAACACTTAAATCCAGCTGTTGTATCTTTGATTCCAATCCAAAGTATTAAACGGACATAGACACTGGCAAAATAGGACATTAACCACCGTGAAAACGGCCAATTTACAACCCTCCCCCCTTTACAATATCTGGAGCCAATGGCAACATCTGCACCATTATAGCATGCCTCTTTTAACCGAATTAAATCATTGGGATTGTGAGAAAAATCGCAATCCATCTCGAAAATATAAGAATAATTCCTTTCCAAACTATACTTAAATCCGTGAATATAGGCAGTTCCCAAGCCTAACTTTCCTGACCGGCGCTCTAAAAAGACCCTCCCTTCAAATTCTTGTTGTAGAGATATTATCTTATCAGCAGTGCCGTCGGGGCTGTTATCATCAATGAATAGAATATGACAATCTAAAGGTTCGTTGAAGATGGCTCGTGTCATGTTCTCAACGTTTTCTATCTCGTTGTACGTGGGAATTATGACAATTACTCGATCTTTCATATAGACACATCGAAGTTACATAAATATTAACCGAAAAAGTTACATCTTATTATTAATAAATGTTATGCAATAAAAAAGCCGCTTCTATGAGCGGCTTCCAAAAAGCAACAAATTAAACTAAGCTTCGTCGTCATCGTCATCACCAGCGTCTGCACCTTTAACAGCACCTCTAGCCATTTTAACGGAAACAACTACTGCATTTGCAGGATCTAAAAACTTAACACCTGGAATTTCAATGGCATTTACACGAATAGATTGACCAATTCTTAGTTTAGTTATATCTAGTGTGATAGCATCTGGTAAAGCATTTGGTAAGCCAACACATTGCAACACCCGGAATGCTGTCATTAGTTTACCACCCGCCATTACACCCTTTGATGAACCAACGATTCGAACAGGAAGCTTAACGCGCACTTCTTTAGTATCTGTTAACTCAAGAAAATCTACGTGCTGAACCGTGTCTTTGGTTGGGTGTTGTTGAAGTTCTTGAATAATGCCGCGCGCCTTCTTTCCGTCGATATCTAACTCAACTTGGTAAACATCAGGGGAGAATACGATTTTCTCAATTTCAATTTGCTTCACAGAAAAGTGAGTTTGTTCACCTTGACCATAAAGCACACAAGGTACGCGACCTGCATTACGCAAATTGGCAGCGTCCTTTTTCCCTACGTTCGCTCTGAGCGAACCGCTCAATTGTGCTGTTTTCATGTATATATTTATTTAAGAGATTACAAAATGAGAACTGATTGATTCATTGTTCATCAATCGTTTTATAACGTCACCAAACAACTCGGCAACACTAACTACGCGAATTTTATCGCTAGAACCTTTTATGGGAATAGTATCAGTAACAACAAGCTCTGTTAATTTGGAATGATTGATGCGCTCGTAAGCGGGTCCGCTCAAAACAGCATGCGTGCAAAAAGCTCGAACACTTTTAGCTCCTTTTTCTATTAGCAAATCCGCAGCAGTTGTCAATGTGCCAGCTGTGTCACACATATCGTCAACAATTACTACGTCTTTTCCTGCAACATCACCAATCACAGTCATTTCTGCGATTTCATTTGCTTTTTTACGGTGTTTGTGACATAGTGCTAAACCAATATTTAAGTTTTTAGCATAAGAATTTGCTCTTTTAGCCCCCCCAACATCTGGCGCGGCCATAATTAAGTTTTCTGCGCCTAACTTACGAATTTCATCCAAAAACAAACTTGAAGCATATAAGTGGTCAACAGGAACTTCAAAGAATCCTTGAATTTGATCGGCGTGTAGGTCCATAGTCATTACACGGTCTACACCTGCTGCCATTAACATATTTGCAATCAACTTTGCGCCTATTGCAACCCTGGGCTTATCTTTTCTGTCTTGCCTCGCAAAGCCGAAGTATGGAATAACAGCAATTATTTTTCTTGCCGAAGCTCTGCGAGCAGCATCAATCAACAAGAGTAACTCAAAAAGATTTTCCGTGGGCGGCATGGTAGATTGCACCAAAAACACGTCTTGTCCTCGGACAGTTTCTTCAAACGAAGGTTGAAACTCACCGTCACTGAATACAGAAACCTTAACATCTCCGAGCGATGTTCCATATGAATTAGCAATTTTTTGTGCTAAATACACAGACTCACGACCAGAAAAAATTTTTACACCCACCTTAATAATTTGAGGCAACGAAGTTAAGGTAAAATAATCTTTTCAACAAATTGTAGTGGATTTTTAAAAGCAATTGATTAACAAATAATTAATAGTAAATACATAGCTTCGCAAAAAAATATAAAATGAAACAAGATGCTATAAGGGCAGATATTAATTATCTCTCAGGTCGTTTGACAATTTCTTATGAGTTATTGGACACAGATACAACTGCGTATTTAACTACAAGACAGGTAACATCAAGAATAACAAGTTATTCGAACAAACAGGTTCCGGGTGTTTTAGTAGTATGTACGTTACTAAGAGATGGGTCAGGAACAGATTCGATAGGCACAATGAGTTTAGACATTTCAAAGCTTGGTTTCAAGCCAGGGTCTACTATTGATCACGTAGAAATTCAATTTCAAGTCGCTGGGGGACCCGGAGGCGGGAATGGCGCAGTAATTTTAAGAACAGGGTTTCCGTATTAATGCGGCTGTTTTTACTTATAACATTAATAATTTCTTTTACGAGTGGTTTTTCTCAAAAAACGGAGTTAGAAATCGAACGCCTATTAAACGAACAAAGTAAAAGAGCATTAAACGCTATACTTTTATTAGAAAGAGCAGAAGGAGAGTCTCCTAAGGTTTTGCTTTACAAATCGAGGCATTTTCAAAATCTCGGGGAAATAGAAAAATCAATGATTTTAGCTCAAAAAGGACTTTCCCAAAAAGGAAGTTTATTATCTGCTGAATTTAATAAACAACTGATGATTGGACACTATTTATTAGGCAGAACAGATAGTACAATTTATTATGGCCAAAAGTTATTGGGTTACACAATTTCGAAAACAGAACAGGCAAAAGCCAATATTCTAATAGCAAATGCGCATTGGTCTTTAGGAAACTCTACTTATGCAAAGGAGGGTTATGAAAGAGCGTTGATTTTATCAAAAGAGACTAGAGACTCTAATAGTATTTCGAGTTCTCAAAATGGATTAGGGTTAATTTATTTTCAGACTGAGAATAAGTT
>JBIJBD010000008.1:0-27750 GCA_044345395.1 Crocinitomicaceae bacterium
CGGATATTAATCGCTGGAGTTTATCAAAAAATGGAGCAATATTATTTTTTTAAAATTCAATCAGAAAACGACTGCAGTGTTTTTCACCAGGCAAAGTATCATTTTGAAAATGTATCCCTAACTCATCATTACAGAAGTGAACATAAACAACTCATTGAATTCTCAAATCAAAACTTTTATTTCAATAAATTACGCTGTATTTCAAATGCAAAAATCACCTCAAAAAATTGTTTACAGCATCATTATATTCCAAATGGCATGTATAATGAAGGTGTTAATACAATAGAAGCTAAGGAGATAGCAAATTACTACTCACAACTTCCAACATTAGACGACAAAATTGGGATTGTGGCATTTTCAGAACAACAATTGACTTGCATCAAAAACGAATTAATTTCTTCAGGCAGCGTGAGTCTCTCTGATATAGAAGAAGGTAATCAACTTGTATTAAAAACATTGGATCAAGTGCAAGGTGATGAATTCGATACCTTAATCGTTAGTTTTGGCTACGGCAAAAATAAATTTGGTGAATTCGATATGAGGTTTGGTCCTATTAATCATACGGGTGGATCAAAAAGACTGAATGTATTGTTCACGCGTGCCAAAAAAGAAATTCATTTTTTTAGTTCAGTTAAACGAAAGGATTTTCCTACAACTAAAAATGAATCTGTAGTGCTTTTGATTAAATGGTTCGATTTTTTGGAAAACCAACATCGAGAAAATCCACAAATACACGAAATTGAGGTCTTTTCTATTTTACAACAGGCAAAAAATGCCTTTGATTTCACTCATTTAGTTTCACTCTATGAGCAAAGGGTATGGAAAATAATTCCTTAAGATTCTTTTTGCGGAACAGGATCATGTCCGAACCCACCTCCCGGCCGACAAGAAGAAATGCGTTTTACACCTAACCAGAATCCTTTAATTGGACCCCAAGTTTTTAGAGCTTCTATCATGTATTGAGAGCAGGTGGGGGTGTATCTACAGCTTGGAGGTAATAACGGAGATATAACTAATTGGTAAATGCGAACTACAAAAATCAATGGAAGACTCAATAAGTATTTCAAATAGCCCATGAGCAAAAGTAACATAATTTCAACAATTCAATGTGTTAAACTCTAGGCGTAACCAGTTTGTAAAACTAACGTTAAGACTATCTTAGGAAACAAATTATCTTTCATGAAATATATACAAACATTATTTTTCCTATTCATTTTTTTGCACTATTTTGCTCAACCGATGAATTGGAACGAAGAGAAAATAAGTGTAACTCGGGCAAGTGAAGTATCAACAATTCTGCATGCAGAGGAATTGTTTAATGACCGTTGGGATATACTACCCCAAGCACAATTTTGGAAGCAAATCATGACTTTGTCACCTGATTCTATTCTAATTAATGTAGCATCTAACCGACAAATTATCGAGAAAATGTCATTAAGAGATTGGAATAAAAAAACTGAAGAAGAGAAATCAATCTACCGCTCTGAAGCAAGAAAAAATTTAGGACTGACGGATCAAGAACGTATTTTTGTTACCTGTGGAAAAAATGATTTCTACAAGTTCAAAGAGGTCTATCCTCAACTTTCAAAAGGAGTCGCTGCATTTGAGCGCTATGGAGTAGACCCATGGTATGCTCAAGCCATTCTGTTAATAGAAAGTCCAGGACAATTAAAAAAATCTATTTCGGGAGCATATGGAGCCTTTCAGTTGATGCCTGATGTTGCTCGTGCGCAAGGATTGACAGTTAACAGTCAAATGGACGAAAGAAAAGATTTCGATCGCTGTGCTTATGGAGCAGCTCGTCTGATAAATAAGATATGTATACCTGAGGCCAAAAGAATTTTAGATCGTCATCAGTTGACGTATAACGAAAATGACTTATGGTTTCGATTGTTTGTGTTACATGTGTACCATGCAGGGGCAGGAAATGTAACTGCTGTAATGAATAAGATACAGCCTAGAGTAGGATCTCAAGAGGTTATTAAATCTATGTGGCAAAATACGGCCGGTGGTTTTGGTAACAATTCTCAAAATTATTCCCAATTAGCATTGGCTGCACAATTGGTGCTTCACGACATGGTGTACGAACAGTGTGATGACATAAAACATCACTCCCGTTAAGCAGGAATAAATTTTAAAGAAATCGAGTTCACACAATGCCTTACGTTCTTTTCTGTGAACTGTTCTCCCTCAAATACGTGACCCAAATGTCCATCGCAATTAGCGCAACGAATTTCTATCCTTCTTCCGTCTCGGTCTAAAATGCGTTTTACATGACCTTTTATTTCATCGTCAAAACTAGGCCATCCACAACCTGAATGGAATTTACTTGAACTTTCATATAGCGGGTTTTCACACTGAAGACAGACATATATACCGGCTTCAAAGTGCTTTTCGTATTCACCTGTAAAAGGATATTCTGTTCCTCCATTTAAAAGCACCTGTTTTTCTTTGTCTGTAAGTTGATTCCAGTTATCCTTGCCTAATGTCATTTTATTGTCGTTAAATATCCATTCTGTACAACAAGACGTGAAGGCAAATTGTTTTTGTAAATCGAACCTGTACCTAACCCGTGTGGAATACTTATTGGATAAAGAGCTGTAAATTCTGCTATAGCTTGTAAGCCTATCGAACTTTCCAATGCTGATGTAATCCACCAGCCTACTCCCAATTGATCCGCACATGAAATCCATTTTTTCACACCTTTAAAGCCACTGTGTAGACTTGGTTTAAGTACAATATAAGAAACTTTGACTTCTTGGAGTAATTCAAGCATTTCCATTTCAGACTCAATTCCGATTAGCTCCTCGTCTATGGCAATGTCAATTAGTTTTAGATTATTCAGCTTGGCGGTTTGCTTTAATAATCCTTTTTTCAACGGTTGTTCGATGGAATGTATTTGCAGCGCAGAAAGGTCGCGCAATACCTCTTCTGCATTTTTTTCTGTTAGAGCGCCATTTGCATCGACACGAATTGTTAATTCATTTGATGAAAATTGATCTCTAAGCTCTTTCAAAAGTAATTTTTCTTGTTGCCAATCTAAACTGCCAATTTTCATTTTCATGGTTGTATACCCATCGTCTAATTTTTGTTTTATACGGGCACGCATAGTCGGAATATCTCCCATCCAAACCAATCCATTAATGGGTATCTTGAGGTTTTCAAAGTGAATCGGTAAAATAAAAAAATTACCGTTTTGATTCAACCATGAAAAATAAGCCATTTCAAACCCCATTCGAATTGAAGGAAATCCATACAATTCATGTTCAATTAAAGAATTAAACAAAAACTCTTGGGGATTTTCTACCCAATCTTCAATTGGTATCAATTCAAAAACAGAAATAACGTTTGCAATTTTTTTTTCAAAGGACAGGTTGTCATGATAATCGACAGACAAACCCGGAATTACAGAAATTTCACCTCTCCCTGTCAAACCATTTGCGAAAACTTCAATAAACCAACTAGGTTTTGAATGCATAACTCCCCTACTCGTCCCGGCAGGTTCGTTAAATACGAATTCTATAAACTCGAAACCTATTTTCATTTCATCCATCGATCATACCACATTTGAAACATCAAAATGTACCACAATTTAGAATCGTATTCCGTTTTTCCACCATAAAACCCATCTCGAATTCGTTGGATTTCGCTCCAATTAAAAATAGCTTGGGATTTAATGTTGGTTTCATTAATGAAGGAATATACGAGTTCCTTCAAATCAGTTTTCAACCAATGAGCAATGGGAATAGCAAAACCCATTTTAGGTCTATCCATCATCGATTTTGGAATGTATTGATGAACAATTTCTTTAAGAATATACTTTTTCTCCCCGTTTTTATATTTAAAATCATCCGGTAATTGAGCCGCCCATTCGATAACACGATGATCCAAATACGGTTCTCTTCCTTCCAAACTGGCTGTCATTGTTGCCCTGTCTACCTTCTGTAATATATCATCAACTAAATAGGTTTCGTAATCGATAGCCATCATATATGCCAAAGATGAATAAGTTTCTTTCGACAACTTTTCTGAAACATAGGCTGTTTGGAGAAATTGATGTTTATCCTTCATTATTTTTTGAACCTGACCATCTGTGAATTGCTGAGAAAGGCTGAGCATTATTGTTGTCGGAGAAGGATCTTTCAAAACACCCTTTAATTTTTCATATCTATTGTGAAAGTTGTATTTATTTCTCAATACTGGAATATACTGAGAAGGAATAACGTCCATAGCTCCGGCTATCGTTTTTCTCAAAAAAGCAGGTATTGAATTCATTTTCTTACCATAACGCATGAGAAAATCGTAGCGATTATATCCGGCAAAAACCTCGTCTCCGGCATCAGCACTTAGCGCAACCGTAACGTGTTTTCTTGCGGCTAAACTCACCAAAGTCGTTGGTATAGCGCTGCTATCAGCAAAAGGTTCGTCGTAATGAAAGGGTAACTGTGCAATCAACGAAATAGCTTCTTTCTCCGTACAAGCAATTTCCGTATGGTCGGTTCCTAAATGCGCAGCAACATCTTTCGCATAGGGAGCTTCATCAAGTCCAATATCTGGAACAGAAATAGTAAATGTTTTAAGTTTTTCTTTAGAATCTTTTTGTAGTAGCGCTGCCACAGACGCGCTGTCATAACCTCCACTTAAAAAAACGCCCACAGGCACATCAGAAACCATACGATAACGGCAAGCAGAAGTCAAAATTTGTTCAGTTTTCGAAATTGCCTCATTTAAGGAAATTGTTAGTTTGTCCTTATTATAGGCATCATATACGGACCAATATGAAATTGGATTTGGAAGTTTTGAGCCATTTTTAAACGCTTCACCGAACAAATTAAAAAGCAAATAACTTCCTGGAGATATTTTTCGGGTATTTTCAAAAATACAATGAGGTGTTGGTACAGAGCCATATTGCATGAAAGCTTGAACTGCAGAAAAGTTAATTTGCTTTTTAAAGTGAGAATGTTCATGAAAAGCTTTTAGCTCGGAGGCAAACAAAAATAAACCATCATGCCAATAATAAAATAAAGGTTTTATTCCTGCTCTATCTCTAGCAATAAAAACCTTTCCGCTTAGCACATTGACCAAAACAATGGCAAACATTCCGATAAACTTATGAAGACAAGACTCTCCCCATTCGATATACGCATGAAGGATTACTTCCGTATCTGAGTTCCCTTGAAAAACATGTCCTTTCTCAAGCAATTCATCCTTTATTTCTGCAAAATTATAAATTTCGCCATTGAAACAAATCCAATGATTTTGATAAAACATTGGCTGTTTTCCCATTTCAGTCAGATCAATAATGGAGAGCCTACGGTGGCCAAGTCCAACCTGAACATCTTCTAATTGAATTAGTTCAACTCCTTTCCCATCAGGTCCTCGATGAACCAAGGCATCAGTCATTCTGATGAGTTCATCCCGAGTACTCAATGATCGTGTATCAATAAATCCTGCTATACCACACACTGAACAAAGGTAGCAGTTTTAGCAGAAGAAATGTGTATCTTTGATAAACATGAAGCTATTGTTCCTAACAATTCCGCTCGGCGTAATGAACATTGACAGTGACTTTACGCTGTTTAATGACCATACCAATAAACTACAGTTTTTTACAGGATTAGATATATTAATGACGATATTATGGATTATAATCTCTTTCGTAATATCGTTTTACATTAAAAATGTAAACAAAGAGAAGGAGCATTACAATTATTTCATTCGAAACTTAATTTTTAAAATTGTATTTGCACTAGTATTTGGACTTTACTATCTATTTTCCATTAAAGGAGGAGACACCATTGCATTTTGGGATGCTTCCGTTCGATTGACTAATTTGTTCTATTTCAAACCTGAATTTTATTGGTTAGAATTATTTCAATACAAAGATTCCCCTCAATATGTGAATTATTTTACCATGGAAACTGGTTTTCCACCGGGTTGGATTGCTCGAGAAGAAGAAGGTTATTTTGTGAGTAAGTTATTTTCTATTATGAACCCGCTTACGGCAGGCAGTTATTTCGCGAATACGGTAGTATTGGCCTTATTATCTGCAATCGCAAGTTTTAAATTATTTGACTTTGTCGTTGAAAATACAACAATTCCTGTAAAGAAACTTGCCGTATACTTTTTATTCATTCCATCACTTGCTTTTTGGTGCACTGGTGTATCCAAAGATTCTGTCATTTTAATCTGTTTATATGTTGGGATTCCTATTTTATTCAAACTAGTCAATGGACAGAGTAAAAACCGGATTTTATCCATAGTTTATCTCGTCATCATTTCATACATTTTGGTAAATATCCGTTCCTTTATGCTCATTGTTTTATTAATTCCCTTCCTGTTTGCCATGAATGTGAAAATTGTAAAGTATTTGTTTAAAAACAAATATGCGCAGCGATCTTCACGAATTTTTATTTTCGTTGTAGGTTTCGCATTTATTTTTCTCTACCTGGGGACCGCAGGACAGAAATACCTGAAAGAGGCAGAAGTAACACAAAAAGACTTTCAAGAAAACAAAGCCTATCAAGGAAAAAAATACGACCTAGGTGCAACAGATTACTCTCCAACAGGACTAATTCGCGCAATGCCTTTATCCATTTTAACAGGAATTTTCAGGCCATTTCCTTGGGAAGCTTTAAGCCCAGGACTCATTTTAAACGGAATTGAATCCATCATACTCTTTTATTTATTTCTCCAATTTTTATGGAAAAAACCGGGGAAACGGTTTGCAAGAATTAGGGATTCCGAGGTACTTACTTTTTCACTCTATCTTGTTATGATTATGGCATTTATGACTGGATTTACCTCTGTAATTTTTGGTGTATTGGTGAGATTGCGAGCTCCGCTTTTACCCTTTGTTATTTTACTCTTAACCACTCTGCCAGAAGACGAGAAAGAGGATGAGAAAGAAGAGGAAATTATAGGCACAAGTAATTCGGTAGGCCAAATTTACTCGTGATGATAAGGTTCTCCTTTTAAAATTGTAAAAGCTCGGTACAATTGTTCTAAAAAAATCATTCGAACCATTTGATGAGAATAAGTCATTTTGGACAAGGATAACTTTGCATTTGCTCTCATGTAAATTTCTTCATCAAAACCATATGCGCCACCAACAACAAATACGAGCGATTGATTGGCTGACATACTTCGTTCTGAAATCCATTGAGAAAACTGTATTGACGTCTTTGTTTCACCTTTTTCATCCAATAATATAAGGTAATCAGTGGGTTCTATCTTCTTGAGAAATTGTTGTGATTCTTTCTTTTTTAGTACCTCAATACTTAATGATTTTCCATTTTTTATATCTGGAAAATCGATGCGATCAAAAGAACAATAATGAACCAATCGTTTGGCGTATTCGGCCTCTCCAAATTTCAAAAAGTCATAAGAAGTTTTACCAATTAAAAATAATTTGACTTTGAGCATACGAAATTAATCAACGGCAACAACGGCTCTAATTTCTGGAGCGACAACTTTAAGTGCTTCATGTAAGCCTGCTTTCAGCGTCATCGCACTCATGGAACATTCTCCACATGCACCTAGCATTCTAACTTTTACCGTATTATCTTCCGTAAGCTCGACAAATTCCATATCTCCACCATCAGCATGTAAAAATGGCCTCAATTGTTCCATGGCAATCAATACTTTCTCTTTTGTGGCGTTCATGGTCATTTTTTTTCAGACTTTCGAATATGCTCTAAAGACTTCACTAAATTACTAACTAATTCTTCAAAGGCAATTGACGTAGGCGTATTTTCTTGAAAAACGGCAGGTCGACCAATATCTCCGGCCTCTCGAACACTTTGAACTAGAGGTATAGCTCCTAAAAATGGTATCTCCATCCCTTCGGCTAAATTTCTGGCTCCGTCTCTCCCAAAGATATAGTATTTATTATCTGGTAATTCTGCGGGTGTAAACCAAGCCATATTTTCAACAAGACCAATTATTGGTACTTTCATGGAGTCTAATCGAAACATATTTATACCTCTTCTTGCATCTGCCAATGCAACTTCCTGAGGGGTACTTACAATAACGACACCGTCTAAGGGAACATTTTGAATAAGTGAAAGATGAATATCACCTGTTCCTGGTGGCAAATCAATTATTAAAAAATCTAATTCACCCCAATGTGCATCTGTGAATAGTTGTGTCAACGCTTTTGATGCCATTGGCCCACGCCAAACTACCGCATTATCCTGATCCGTAAAAAATCCAATGGATAATAAACTAATTCCATTCGCATTTACAGGTTTAATCATTTGCTCACCATTAACCTCAGTCATTGTAGGTCTATCTCCAACCACATCAAACATGGTAGGCATTGAAGGGCCATAAATGTCTGCATCTACAATCCCAACGGAAAATCCCATTTTTTTCAAACCGCCCGCAATATTGGCAGCTATAGTAGATTTACCTACTCCTCCTTTACCAGAAGCAACCGCAATTACATTTTTTACATCGGGTAGGACTTTCCTCCTAACCCCCTTCTGCTCAGCATTCATTCCAGTAACCTGACAATCAACCGTGATATTTTCACCAAATTTTCTTTTCAAGTTAAAAACTACCGCTTCTTGCATACGCTTTCTTGCATGTAGCGCAGGATTAGATATAACCAAAGATAACACAATGCCAGTTTCATTTATTTCAAGCTTTTCAATAAGGTTTGCACTTACAACATCTTTTTTTAAATCTGGATCCGTAATTTTTCCTAGAACTTCTAGGACAGCACTTCGCTCTATATTCACATTCATTTTATAGATTCAATTGATTTTTGCATAAACAATATTTCAGCTTTTGTGTTCCCCTCTTCCCTATTTCTAAATTGATACAATCTTCCATCAATTTGTTTTACAGCATAGATATTGAATACCTCCTCTGTTTCTTTTTGATATTGATTTGACAGTACTCTGCTGTACACCAATAAACTATCTGTTTCCATTAACAGTTTTATAGTAAATGCATTTGATTTAAATAGATTAGTCTTGAAATCTTGAAAAACCCCGGTTAATTCGCCTAAATCTTCTATGTGCAAAATAAAATTTCTTCCTGATTGTAATTGCCATAAATGACCTCCTTCTTCGTGTAACATCTCAGGAAGAAAAGCTGTACCAATTCCAGCAGTTTCGTCAGGAAGTAATATTTGAGCATTAATGTCATATTTCTTAAGGTCAAATGCCTTAAATTGATAGTAATCAAACTCCTGGCTTTGCAAATCATCGTTAGTTTCTTCTTGAATGTCAAATTGATTTAAACCATAGAAACAAAGAACCAAAATAGCTGCTAAAACAAATGTTACGAGAACAATCTTCACGTTACGACTCATTTTGTAAAGATAATGATTTGTATAACAATAAATTTTTGTGAAATTTGATAAATGCATAAAACACTCGTTATTACCGGTCTTATTTTCATACTTACAGGAATTCTTTTAGGTGCATTTGGCGCTCATAGTTTGAAAGAAATAATATCTGCAACAAAAATTGCCTCTTTTGAAACCGGTGTTAGGTATCAATTATTTCAAGGACTAGGTTTATTAATAATCGGTTTACATGCCAAAAATGAATTCTCGCTAACCTGGTACTACAGATTCATGATGGTCGGGACAATTCTATTTTCGTGTTCTATTTATTTACTCGCATTTAGTGAAATTATTTCCCTGCCCATTAAGATTATCGGACCATTTACACCAATCGGTGGTTCCCTAATGATTATTTCATGGGCAACACTACTTTTCCAAATTCTTAAAAAATCTAAGTAAATATACGTAGATTACAACAAGTAAATACGTAGTTGCGTGTAGTGTCGAATCAGTATTTTAAAGGATATACTTTCTTATTAATGCTCTTCCTTTCACTCTCATCGTACTTTTATCAAAAGAACGCACATGAAAACAATCATTTCGATATTGACCATTTTACTAAGCATCAACATAGTATGCGGTCATGATGGTCCAAATAAATCAGTTTCTTCAACATTGAATGAAGAAAAAGTTTCAATTACTAATGCTACTGATGGTACGACGAGTATTACGTGGAGCGATAATAGAATTGATGAAATAGAAATTATTTCTTCGAGCGGTATCTTTATGCCAGAAATACCCGTGTTAGAAGCAAGTTCTCTTCATTTATCTTCTCTAATGAACGGAACATATACCCTTAAATTTAAAAGCAACAATGAAACCATTTACGAAAAAGTAATTGAAGTGCAAAGGTGATTGATTGAACGCACTTTGATAAAGAGGTCCTTGGGCCTCTTTTTTTTTGAACATTTTTTTAATTCATGTTTTTTAAAAGAAAATGTTTATTACATTTGATTACTTTTTAGTCATCATTAAGTTTATTATTTAATCATTATGGAAAAATTAGCATTAGGAACAGCTTTACCTGAATTGTTGGGTAAAAATCATGCCGGTGAAGATATTAAATTATCTTCTTTTATTGGAAAAAAGACTGTCATATACTTCTATCCAAAAGATGATACACCAGGATGTACCGCACAGGCATGTAGTATTAGAGACGGAATAAGTGAACTTAAAAACCATGGGATTGAAGTCATTGGTATAAGTGCTGATTCAATTAATTCACATGCTAAGTTTGTATCCAAATACAATCTGCCTTTTACACTTATTTCTGATGAATCCAAAGAAATAATAAAAGCTTTTGGGGTTTGGGGAACAAAAAAATTTATGGGGAAAGTATATGACGGCATTCATAGAACAACATTTCTTTTTGATGAAGAAGGTAAACTCGTACATGTAATTGAAAAACCTGACACTAAAAATCATGCACAAGAAATTTTAGCATCTTATCAATCAAAATAAAACGTAAATAGCTTACGATCATAGATAAATACCTTTGAATAAATTAATTAATCCGAGCATTGCTCAAAACAACAAATGATATGGCAAATAAAGAATTAAATGTAGAAAAGTTAAAAGCACTTCAACTGACAATGGAAAAGTTAGATAAAACTTTTGGTAAAGGGGCTGTAATGAAATTAGGAGATTCACCCGTTGAAAAGGTGGAAGTAATTCCAACAGGATCCATCACCCTTGATTTAGCTTTAGGAATTAACGGGTATCCAAAAGGCAGAGTAGTCGAAATTTATGGTCCTGAATCTTCTGGTAAGACCACTTTAGCCATACATGCAATCGCTGAAGTTCAGAAGCAAGGTGGAATTGCTGCATTCATTGATGCCGAGCATGCCTTTGATCAATTTTATGCAAAAAAATTAGGTGTAGATGTTGATAATTTATTGATTTCACAACCAGACAATGGAGAACAAGCGTTGGAAATAGCTGATAATTTAATACGTTCAGGTGCAATTGATCTTATCATTATTGATTCCGTAGCTGCGTTAACACCCAAAGCAGAAATTGAAGGAGAAATGGGAGATTCCCAAATGGGGCTTCAAGCTCGACTTATGTCAAAAGCGTTACGAAAACTTACCGCATCAATAAATAAAGCCGGATGTTGTTGTATATTTATAAACCAACTTCGTGACAAAATTGGCGTTATGTTTGGAAATCCTGAAACAACCACAGGCGGAAATGCACTAAAATTCTACTCCTCCATACGTATTGATATTAGAAAAGCAGCACAAATTAAAGATGGAGAGGAAATCATGGGGAATCGTGTAAAGGTGAAAATTGTTAAAAACAAAGTTGCGCCTCCATTTAGAAAAGCTGAATTTGATGTTATGTACGGCGAAGGAATCTCAAAAATTGGAGAAATCATTGATCTTGGTGTAGAATTAAATATTTTGAAAAAAAGTGGTTCTTGGTTTTCTTACGGTGAAACACGATTAGGTCAAGGTAGAGATGCAATAAAATCTATTTTACTGGATAATCCTGAACTATCTGAAGAATTAGAAACTAAAATAAAAGAAGCTCTTGGATCACCTGAGGTTCAAGCCCAAGTTATTCAAGACTAATTGCATATCGTTTGGTAAAAAGACGGCAATATTGCCGTCTTTTTTATTTTTTCTATATTTGAAAAAAATATTTTATGAAAAATACATTTCTATTTCTTGCATTAGTTCTTATAAGTACCACCCCATTAACTTCTTGTAAAAAGAAAGGATGTACAGATATTAATGCTGTTAACTACAATGAAAAAGCAAAAAAAGACGATGGAAGTTGTTTATACGTGCCAACAATCTCCATAATTGGTGCTGCCGATACCTCAATTTCGGTTGGAACAACCTATAATGATCCTGGTGCTACAGCCGTAAATAAAGATGGAACAAGTGTAAATGTTACCGTTGATAATCAAGTCGATGCAACAACAACTGGTACTTATGAAATTACTTACACCGCAACAAATGCAAATGGCACTGCAACAGCTAAAAGAACTGTTAATGTAGTTGTTGGGCAAGATAATTGGACAGTAACATGGGACGTAAGCAGTAACTGTGGAACAGCTTTTCCATTGGCTGCTACTCCATCGGTTTCGGCTGGATCGTCCGCAAATACTTTGATCATAGACAATATGTTTAATTTAGTAGGAGGAACAGCCAATGCAACAATAAATGGTGCAACCATTACAATCCCGCAACAGACTGTTAATATTACCGTTGGTGATGTTATTTTTTCTGGCATCGGAACAATGAATGCACAGGGTAATATTTTAACAATTACCTATACATACGAAAACACAACTCCTTTAATCGGCGGATCTGGTACATGCGTGGCAACTTATGTTAAACAATAACCTTGTTAACGATAATTGAAAAAAAGGGCTTTCAAGCCACGAATGGTCGGAAGATTTTTTCTTCCGACTTTTTTGTTTTATATACTTTATCGTGTTGATATAATACATTGATAATCAACATAATAACTTGTGTTTCTTTTGATGTTGTTGTATCTTTATTACTGATAATCAATATGTTATTTCAGTTTTTAGAGATCATGAAGTTTCAGCAATTGAGTTGTTAGATGTTATTCCCGAAGAGTCACTATCGAACCTTCCACAAACCACCAAAGTTGATTAGTATACCAAGATTCTTCATGGTAAAAAGTTATTTTACCTTCTGATGTATGGTATTTTAGAAAATGAACGATTAAGTTAGCGAACACTAGAAGACACCTTTAATGATCCTGTTTTTAAATTGCTTTTCAATTTAGACACAGAAGAAACAGTGCGTAGAAGTTATATTTCAGACAGGCTTTTTGTAGTAGATGCTTATTATTTTAAAAAGATATTTGACACTATTTATTCTAAGTTTTCAAAGTCATACACTATATCTGAAATAGAGAAGTATAATCTCATTCATGTAGATAGCACTATGGTTTGCGAGACTGTTGGAAAACTCGTGGAAGGTCTTGAGCATAAAAGTGGAAAGAAAGCTGTCAAATACAGTGTTTCATTTGATGGCCTTTTGCCTAGCGATTTACAAGTATTCACAGCTAGCGCTTATACAAGCGAAGATATTGCTTGACCCGAGGCTATTATGAGCCATGTAAAACAGATCATCAAAACATATATGTTATAGATCGTGGTTTGCAATCAACAAGAACTATGAAGGCCTTCAGCGAGGATGGAATAACATTCGTCTGTAGAGCCAAAGAAACCAGAAAACACATCGAAATTGAATCTTATCTTTCCGAAAATGAAGAAACAGATCATGGTGAATCAATATTGTTAAAAGACTCCAAAGTTCAATTGTATACAGGTGTTTCTATCGACAATAAACGTGGTAAAAAGCATTTCAAACAGACACTTATAAAGAACAATTTTAGACTTATCATTGTCAAAAACAACACTCACGAAGTTAAAGAGTTTTGGTTCTTAACAAACAACTTTGATCTATCTGCTCAAGATATTTCAAAGGCTTACAGACGAAGGTGGGACATTGAGGTTTTCTTTTGCTTTATTAAACAAGAACTCAATGTAAGCCACCTGATTTCATTGAACAAAAATGGAATGCAAATAATGATCTACATGACGATGATTGTGGCAATGCTCATCCTTATCTACAAAAAGAAAAATAATATTGGTTATAAACTGCAAAAAGACGCTTTTCAATGTAGATAAGAAATCTCGCTAGTTCAATTATAGTGATGCATTGCGGGGGAAATCCTAAGCTTCTTTTTAAAACATAAAAAAATGGCCGGAATTTCTTCCGACCATTCGTGGCTTGAAAGCCTTTTTTTTATTAATTTAACCTAGTATGTATTACAAATTACATACTATATATTTAGTATGTTTAATTTTGAAGTATGTCAAGCATTAAAGAAATCATTCTTGCCAATAAACCAACATTAGTTGACTTTTACGCAACTTGGTGTGGACCTTGTAAATTGGTTCATCCTATTTTAGATGAATTAAAAAAACAAATGGGAAATCAAGTGGTAATATTGAAAATCGATGTAGATAAAAATCCTAAAGTTTCCGAACAATTTAAAATAAGGAGTGTGCCCACACTTATGTTGTTTAAAGATGGCAAAACACTTTGGAGAGAAAGTGATGTCATTCCTCTTAACAACTTAATTGTAAAAATTCAACCGCATATTTGAAGATTTCGTAACCTAGAATTTTAATTTGCGTATTTGCATAGGTTGGCGGAAAAAACTACTTTTGCGCCCTAATTATAATTAACCTATTCAAAATTATTATGGAATCAAACTTAATTATTATTCCTATTGGCTTAGCAATTCTTGGTCTTATATTCATGTTTATCAAAATGGCATGGGTCAAAGCTCAGCCAGCAGGTGATGAAAAAATGCAAGGCATTGCCAAAAACATCAAAGAAGGTGCAATGGCTTTTTTAAGTGCAGAGTATAAACTTCTACTTATTTTTGTAATTATCGCATCAGCTGCGTTATTTGGAATCTCATTGGTAGTTCCAACAACCCACTGGATGATTGTACCAGCCTTCATAGTCGGTGCAGTATTCTCTGCCATTGCAGGGAATATTGGAATGAGGATTGCCACAGACGCAAACGTAAGAACTACAGAAGCAGCAAAAACTTCACTCCCAAAAGCCTTAAATGTTTCTTTTGGTGGAGGAACGGTAATGGGTCTGGGTGTGGCTAGCTTGGCGGTACTCGGATTAAGTCTATTCTTTATGGTTTTTGTAAACCGATGGATAACTACGGATGGAAATTTTTACGATCAAATGACAATGGTTCTTGAAGCCTTGGCAGGATTCTCATTAGGTGCAGAATCTATTGCTTTGTTCGCCCGAGTCGGGGGTGGTATTTACACTAAAGCAGCGGATGTTGGTGCAGATCTAGTTGGAAAAGTAGAGGCTGGTATTCCGGAGGACGATCCACGAAATCCTGCTACAATTGCTGACAATGTTGGTGATAACGTTGGCGATGTTGCAGGTATGGGTGCCGATTTATTCGGTTCTTATGTAGCTACCGTTTTGGCATCAATGGTCTTAGGAAATTACATTATTCAAGACATGACAATTGCCGATGGTAAGCAATTCACAGATGCTTTTAATGGAATGGGGCCAATATTACTTCCAATTATGATTGCAGGGGTGGGTATTATCGCTTCAATTCTAGGAACGTTTTTAGTCCGAATTTCAAGTAATGAGGCAAAAGAAGCGCAAGTACAAACCGCATTGAACATTGGAAATATCTCTTCGATACTTATCTCCGCAGCGGCAGGATACTTTTTAGTTACTTGGATGTTACCAGAAACACTAAAAATGAACTTCTTCGGAGAAGGTATTCTTGAAGTGAACAGAATGAATGTTTTTTATGCGACGTTAGTTGGACTTTCTGTAGGTTACTTAATTTCTTTCTTTACTGAATATTACACAGCTCTTGGTAAAAAACCTGTATTAGATATCGTACAAAATTCTTCAACTGGAGCTGCGACAAATATTATCGCTGGTTTAGCAACCGGTATGATATCAACTTTTTCGTCGGTGATTTTGTTTGCAGCCGCTATTTGGGGATCATATGCCTTAGCAGGTTTTTATGGTGTTGCCATAGCCGCTTCAGCAATGATGGCAACCACGGCGATGCAATTAGCTATTGACGCATTTGGTCCTATAGCCGATAATGCTGGTGGTGTAGCTGAAATGAGTGAGTTACCGAAAGAAGTGCGACAAAGAACTGACGTTTTGGATTCTGTTGGTAATACAACTGCTGCTGTTGGAAAAGGTTTCGCTATAGCATCTGCCGCACTTACAGCATTGGCATTATTTGCTGCTTATGTTACTTTCACAGGAATAGATGGGATTAATATTTTTAAAGCACCAGTTTTAGCTGCATTGTTCATTGGTGGAATGATCCCTGTGGTCTTTTCTGCATTGGCTATGAAATCAGTCGGAAAAGCTGCTATGGATATGGTTATGGAAGTTAGACGTCAATTCAAGGAGATTCCGGGAATTATGGAAGGTACTGGCAAACCAGAATATGGTAAATGTGTAGAAATTTCAACCAAAGCAGCCTTAAGAGAGATGATGATTCCCGGTGCATTAACAATTGTTACACCACTTATAATTGGTCTTGGGACTGGCTTTATATCAGGCGATATGAAACTCGGTGCAGAAGTACTTGGCGGTTATATGGCTGGGGTTGCTGTTTCAGGTGTTCTTTGGGCTATATTTCAAAATAATGCCGGAGGCGCTTGGGATAATGCAAAGAAATCTTTTGAGGCTGGGGTAATGATCAACGGTGAAATGACATTTAAAGGTTCAGATGCTCACAAAGCAGCCGTTACTGGAGATACCGTGGGAGATCCATTCAAAGATACTTCAGGTCCTTCTATGAACATTTTAATTAAATTGACATGTTTGGTAGGCTTGGTTATTGCTCCGATTATGGGAGACGGTCACGGATCTGAACAAAAAAACATGACGGCAGGCCAAAAAGAAGCTTCATGTAAAGTTGATGCATGTAGTTCTTCTTGCAGTTCTACTATGAAAGATATGAAATGTGACATGTCTAAATGCGCTTCTATGTCGAGAGAGGAATGTGCTAAAATGTGTGACTCGTTAAAGTGTTCACCGAAAGAAAAAGAGATGTGCATGAAACATTACGATAAAGATGGTAAGTGGATTGGAATGAATAATCACCATGGAACAAATCAAAATTGTTGTTCAAAGAACTAAATGAGAAAGGCGGTTAACAAACCGTCTTTTTTTTTGCATTATATCCTTAAATGAAGATTTCAGATAAAAACAGAGATTTCTTTGCACTCGTTTATGAAGTGGTAGAACAAATACCGAAAGGAAGAGTAACAAGTTATGGTGCCATCGCTAATTATCTAGGCTCAAAAAGATCATCTAGAATGGTAGGGTGGGCAATGAACGCCTGTCATAACAATAAAGAAATACCCGCTCATCGCGTTGTAAATAGAAACGGCCTATTAACTGGTAAATTGCACTTTAGCTCACCTACTGAAATGGAAGAATTACTTTTAAAGGAAGGAATTAAAGTAGTAAATAATCAAATTATAGATTTTCAAAATAAATTTTGGGATCCAGAAGTGGGATTATCTATTGCTTAAACGTTTTGCAACGACTTGATTTACCCTGCATTTGATAAACCGTATTTTCCTCTAAGTATTGAAACAACTGAATCCCGTTTTCTGAATCATCATTTATAAAATACTGATATACATTTCCTGAAACACCAGATTCGCAAGAGAGAAAAATAATATTATTTTTCTCTTCTTTCTTTATGATTTTATAAAATTGGCTATCTTCTATATTCCCTTCTTCATCTACTAAATTATGAATCATAAACCCGTCTTTAAGAGAGAAATTGAAGAATTGATTCACTTCATTTGTTGAAATAGTTTCCTTTGTTTCCATATTAATTTCATTCAAAGATTTAACAGAAAAACTATATTGCCCATTTACGTTTAAAAGGCAACTTAATGAGATAATTGTCCAAAACAGTTTCATTGCAGATTGTTTTTAATATGAATATTCAATTTTCTCGGAGAACGAATCATTCTATTTTAGTTACATTTGTTTTACTAATCAAATTCATATGAAATTCGGTACAAAAGCCATACATGCCGGTGTGCATCCTGATGAGTCAACGGGAGCAATAATGACTCCTATTTATCAAACCTCAACTTATGTACAAGAAGGGGTGGGAAATCACAAAGGTTATGAATACTCTCGAACTTTAAATCCAACCCGTCATGCATTAGAAAAAAACATTGCGGCTATTGAAAATGGGAATTTTGGAGCATGTTTCGGTTCTGGCTTAGCTGCGATAGACTGCGTAATTAAGATGCTAAATCCAGGTGATGAAGTAATCTCAACCAACGATCTATATGGTGGATCTTATCGAATATTCAAAACCATTTTTGAAAAATACGGTATCATTTTCCATTTTGTTGATATGCAAAATGTTGAAAACGTTAAAGCTGTAGTATCAACAAACACAAAATTGATTTGGCTAGAGACCCCAACAAATCCAATGATGAATATTGTTGACATCACGGAAATGGCTAAAGTGGCTAAAAAATCTGGAGCAATACTCGCTGTTGACAATACTTTTGCTACACCTTACCTCCAAAATCCACTAGACCTAGGTGCAGATATTGTCATGCATTCTGTCACTAAATATTTAGGTGGTCACTCAGACGTGGTAATGGGTGCATTGGTAACATCAAGAGAAGATATTGCGAAAGAAATGTACCGAATTCAGAATTCATCCGGTGCAGTTACTGCCCCAATGGATTCATTTTTGGTTTTACGTGGGATTAAAACCTTACACTTAAGAATGCAACGTCATTGCGAGAATGGTGAGAAAATTGCAAAATTTCTTAAATCACATCCTAAAATTGATGCCGTTTATTGGCCAGGATTCGAAACACATCCTAACCATGAGGTTGCTAAAAAGCAAATGCGTGGATTTGGAGGAATGATTTCTTTCACGCTGAAAGGAAATAAATTAGAGGATGCGCTCCGTGTAGTGGAAAAAGTGAAGATTTTTGCGTTGGCAGAATCGTTGGGAGGGGTAGAATCATTAATTGGACATCCAGCAACAATGACGCATGCATCTATTCCAAAAGAGGTTAGAGAAATAAGTGGTGTTGTTGACTCATTAATTCGACTCAGCGTGGGTATTGAAGATGCTGAAGACCTTATTGAAGATCTAAAAATATCCTTAGCTTAAAGATTTTCTAGCATTTTGAAAAAAAGTTCCTTCTTTACTGGTGATAACGGTATTGATGCTCCATCCTTCATAATTACTGAACCCCCATCGTGTTTATCGTATCGATCCACAAAATTGAGGTTCACTAAGTGAGACTGTTGGACGCGAAAAAATTGAAAAGGAGAAAGTAAAATGTCAAAATCTTTTAGGGTTCTAGAAACAAGTATTTTTTTACCCGTTTTAAGATAGAAAAAAGTATAATTTTTATCTGATTCACACCTTACAATATCCTCAATATCTACAACATAATTACTTTCTTGTGTTTTAAGTACTAGTTTTCTTTTATTTTGGGGTTGAATATTATGCTGTAGTGCTTGAAAAATTGATGCATCTGATTTTTCATTTAATTTTGACAAGGCATTACTTAGACTCAGCTTCAATTCTTCTAAATCAATCGGCTTTAAAATATAATCCAATGCACTAAATTTAATAGCTTGAATGGCATATTCCTGAAAAGCAGTAACAAAAATAACTTCAAATTTTATCTCTTCTATTGACCGAAGTACATCAAAACCATTTCCATCAGGCATCTGAATATCTAAGAAAACAAGGTCAGGTTGAATTCTGTGAATTGATTCAATTCCACTCTTCACATTTTCTCCGTCATTAAATACCTCAACCTCAAAACCAAAAGATTCTATCATTCGTTTAATCAAATCTCTTGTTGGTTTTTCATCGTCGATAATTAGAATTTTTTTCATGGTAATAATTTCATTGTTAAGATAGTTCAAATTTTAAAGGCAACAATATTCGAACTTTTGTTCCTTGCCCGTTAGAAGCTAAATCTTGTATTTCAACAAGACCCTTCACCATATACTTTCGGTTTAGAATTTCAATTCGCTCGCGTGTAATCTCTATCGCCATACTCTTGTGATTCTTTATTTTTTTTGTTTTGGCGGCTTGTTTTCTTCCTACACCATTATCCTCTATGAGCACTTCAAGTAGGTTTTCATTCCTTTTAATGGAAACCGAAATTTTGCCCCCATTTATGGTATGAAGTTGACCATGTTCAATTGAATTTTCAACGAATGGTTGGGCAATCATTGGTGGAATCATTGCTTTAGAAAACAATAGTTCTTCATCAAAATTTAATTCGTAAAGAAACCTGTCCTCAAACCTCATTTTTTGTGTATTTAAATACTTGTCTAGGATTTCATATTCTAATTCCAAAGGGATCATTTCTTTAGGTGAATTTTCCAATATTAATCGCATAAGTCGAGAAAAATTCACTAAAAACCGAGAGGACTTTTCTGGGTCGTTTGCATAAATATAACTTTGAATTACTGACATCGCGTTAAAAACGAAATGAGGATTCATTTGTGACCGTAATAATGTTTGTGACATTTCTGCCTCACGTTGTTTCTGCTTGGAACGTGCTGCTCTTAATCTTATTATTGCAATTAAAATGAGCATTCCCACTAAAATAAAAATAGAAATGCCAAAAATTACTTGTCTATCTTTTTGAAATGAAATTCTTTCTTTTTCCTTCTGCTCCTTCAATATATTTGCTTGTTGCTCTTCAATTAGTTTTTCTCTTTCTTCCCTTAAATTGCCTTCTGTTAATTGCTCAACGGTTCGTGAAAATTGTCGTTTCTCATTGAGTCGCGAAATTTCTATATATGTGTTTTGATAAGTGAATGCCTTTCGTAAATTTCCTTTCTTTTCTTCTAGTTTTGCTAATAGCGTGTATGTTTCTGCTAATAACAAATTGGAAGAGTTAAAAGGTGGTAAGGCTTTAAACAAATGATATTCCGCAGAATTTAAGTCGTTTAATTCTAAAAAATTAATAGCCAATCTTTTATGAATGAAATAATTTAGTTTTTCATCTTCTCTTCCCTTTAATAGATTTAAGGCCTCGAATAATTCCTTATTTGAATTCGTGTAATCACCCTGCATTGATAATTGAACTGAATACACCATTTTTATCAAGGACTTACTCAATTCGTCCTCTAATTGTTCTACCTTAATGCGAAGCGCGAGAAGTCCTGGAACATCAACCGGTTTGCCTTGAAGGTAATTATTTTGTATTTCAAAAATACTTGATACCAATTCTCCTCTTTCGTCATTAATTATTTTAAAATAGGTCTTAGCACGCTCAATGTATTGACTTGCCTGACTGTAATTTTGTAATTCAATGGAAATTCTTGCAATTTCGAAATAGCCAAATGCTTTAAAATAATCGTTTTTACATGTTGAAGCCAGTTGAATCATTTGTAATTTTTTATTGATTGATTCAACATAATTTTCAAAGAAATGATAAATCTTTCCTTGAAACCTCAATGACTCAAGGAGTACCGTTTTATTAGAAAGGCGTTTCGCTTCGTTAGTCGCCATTGACGCGAAATATATGGAGGAATCCGAATTCGCGTGAATCGTGTAAATAAAAGATAAGGCTTTATAAGCTTCGTAAGATTTCGAAATATCCCTAGTTAATCTTGCTTTATTCAATCGCTTTTTTGCAATAGAAAGTGCTAATTCTTTGTTGTTTCCTGAACGTGTAATAAACCATAAATAAAGTCCCTCTTCCCTATATGTTAGTGACTGAATCCTTGGTAAAATCGATGTCGTAATTAATAAAATTGCTTGGCTTGATTTTCCAACCGCAAGAAATCCCTCGGCTAATGCACAAGCTTTTAATTGTCTTGAAGTGGTGTTCAATTTTTTGTCTGGTATATTTTCAAGGTCCGCAAGTAATTTTTCATATTGAGCCGAATGGGCATATTTATTTATTATTAACTGTTTATCCAATTCGACAACTTGTTCGTCAACTGTTAAATTCTTTAAAGTTTTTGGTTGCTCATCATGTGCATCGTGTGCAAATACGTCGCAAAAAACAAGAAGGAAAATAAAAAAATGAATAACTAGCTTTCTGCTCATGGTATCTAATTTAAGGAAAAATACCTCAAAATTTGATTATTCCTGATTTTTGTAATTGAACAAGCGCATCCTTTAACACGCAAAAATCACTTTCGTCATTAAATTCTTGGACTGAATATCTTATAAAAAAACGATTTTGCATTTGGGTAACGGGAATTTCGATTTTAAAGGTGTGATACAAATGTTGCTTCAATTTTACCGGATCAGTTGTTTTTATTGGTATAGCAAACATTTGCCCTAGAAAACAAGAATTTATAGGTGAAATAGGTTCAAAAGGAAAGGTGTCTTTTAAGTTTAATGCCCAATCTAGGGTGAGTGATTTATTTTTTGAGGAGATCTCATTCCAATTATTACGATGCATAAATTCAATACAAAACGGTACGGTTAGAAAAGCACTAAAATCTCTCGTGCCACACGTTTGATGATAGTCAATGAATTGGGATTCCGAAGGAAAGTCAGAATTAAATCCCCAACTTATAAGCAAAGGATCAAACCACCTTTGTATTGCCTCTGTAACATATAAAAATGACGACCCTTTTGGTGCCATCATCCATTTATGACAAGCACCAGTGTATATATCCGCAGATAGTGTTTTTAAATCCAATGGAATATGCCCTGGAACGTGCGCACCATCAACGATAGTAATTAATCCTCTTTTCTTTGCTTCTTTACAAATTTCCTCAACGGGCAAAATCAAGGCTGTTGAACTCGTTAGTTGACTGATGAAAATTGCTTTAGTATTTTCAGAATAGCCTTTGAAGAAAGCTTCAATTATTTCTTCCTCGGAAGTTATAGGCAGAGGTATTGGCTGCTGAATAAATTTTGCCCCTTTTTGATCACAATAATAATTCCACGTGCGAACCAATGCTCCATATTCAAGATTTGTTGATAATATTTCATCTCCCGGTTTCAATGGAAAAGACTTTGCAATAGTATTAATTGCATAGGAAGGATTAAGTACAAAAACAATGTCTATTGCTCGACAATTGACATAGGAAGCCAACGACAACCTAGCTTGATTTAACTGAATTATTCCTTCTTCAACGATAAAAGAAACTGGCTGTTCTTCAAGTGCTAACTGTTTTTGTTGATACACATCAAACACTTCTTTTGGACAAGAACCAAAAGAACCAAAATTCAAAAAAGTAATGTCTTTTCGAACTAGAAATTCAAATGAATCATTCATTGGGGTTTTCCGATGATAAATATTACCGGTATTTTATTCAGATCATAGGCGTGTTCTCTCCACTCTACTATTGATTTTGTTTGAATCGATTGACTTTGTAAAGAAATATTACTTGCAATACACAATGATGTATGATCGCCTAACTCATTCAATAAATCATCCAACACATTCATGTTGCGAAAAGGTGTATCCATGAAAATATGCGTTCCACCCGTGCGTTTCATATCCATTTCGAAATCTCTCAGTTGCTTAATTCTCTCCTTACGATCTTTGGGTAAATATCCATGAAACGTGAATTTCTGACCGGAAAACCCACTTGCCATTAAGGCAAGAAAAATGGAAGATGGGCCAACAAAAGGATAAATTTTGATTGACTGTGATTGGGCAATACTCACAAGCTCTGCACCTGGATCTGCAATACTCGGACAGCCAGCCTCAGAAATTATACCTAAATCCTCTCCTCTTAATAAAATGAGTAACATATCCATGAGTTCAGCTTCTTTAGTCTGTTTTGACAACATAAAAAAATTGGTCTCATCGATTGGAAAGGAACGGTCCATTTTCCGTAGTAATCGCCTTGCGGATTTAATATCTTCTACAGCAAAATACCTCATTGAACATACCTTTTCTATTACACCTTGAGGTATAATATCAATTACTGTCTCTCCACCGAGCGTATTTGGAATCAAAAATATACTTCCTTTATTTTTCACTAATCAATTTATTAACTACGTGGTCCAGTGCTTCATCTAGAAGGGAATACACTTTATTAAAATCTTCTTCTGTTCCATAATAAGGATCTGGAACTTCTAGGTTTTTGTTGGGTTGCCAATCATTTAGAAGTAAACGAACTTTATTTTTTTCTTGATTAGATTTAGCCAAGCGAACAATATGCGCATAGTTATTACTATCCATAGCATATATTACATCGAATTTGCGAAAATCAGCAAGTGAAAATTGTCTGGCTCGCAATCCGCTGATATCCGTACCAAATTTTTTGGCTGTTGCAATCATACGATAGTCTGGAGGATTTCCAACATGATAATTCGCTGTTCCACAAGAATCTACATGCCATGGCAGCGCCTTATTTACTATTTTCTTTTTTAAAATTCCTTCTGCCAATGGAGATCTACAAATATTCCCCAGGCAGACCATTAAGATTTGCATTTTATTGGATCGTGAGCTTCTTCTCTAGTTCTTCGAGGTAATGACGAAATTGTTTATCTGTTTCTGAAAGATTAACTACGGTCCTACATGCATGAAGTACAGTAGCATGATCTTTCCCACCACAATGTGCTCCGATATTTGCTAGAGAAGATTTTGTCATTTTCTTGGAGAAATACATAGAAATTTGTCTCGCTTGAACCACTTCACGTTTTCGCGTTTTGGACTTCAGCATTTCTATTGGAAGATCAAAATAATCACAAACAACTTTTTGAATATATTCTATTGATACTTCCCTAGCCGTATTTCGAACGAACTTATCGACCATTTGCTTAGCAAGCTCCAAGGTAATTGATTTTTTATTCAATGACGCTTGAGCTAACAAGGTATTCAAAGCTCCCTCAATTTCTCTAACATTTGTGTTGATCGAATATGCCAAATACTCCACGACTTCACGTGGCAATTCAATTCCACTTCCGTACATTTTCTTTTCGAGAATAGCAATCCTAGTTTCCAAATCCGGCGTTCCTAAATCAGCAGATAGGCCCCATTTAAAACGCGACAATAAGCGTTGCTCCATACCTTGCATTTCCACGGGAGCTTTGTCAGAGGTTAGAACTATTTGTTTGCCATTTTGATGTAAATGATTAAAAATCGAGAAGAAAACATCTTGAGTTCTTTCCTTTCCCGCGAAAAATTGTACATCATCAATAATCAACACATCTACCATTTGATAAAAATGAACAAAGTCATTTGTAGTATGGTTCTTTATGGCATCTATAAACTGATGGGCAAATTTTTCTGATTGAACGTACAAGACAGTCTTGTTTGGATAATTTTCCTTGATAGAAATTCCAATCGCGTGGGCTAGGTGTGTTTTTCCTAATCCTACTCCACCATATATCAATAGAGGATTGAATGCGGTACCTCCCGGTTTATTTGCAACGGCATAACCCGATGCTCTTGCTAAACGATTGCATTCTCCTTCCACAAAATTCTCAAAAGTAAATGCAGGTATGAGGTTCGACTCAATATTCACTTTTTTCAACCCAGGAATTATAAATGGGTTGCGAATTTGTTTTTCATTTACGTTAATCGGCATTGAAACCGGTTCATTACGTAGTGAATTAGTATTGTGAGCTGGTATTTTTACCGTATATGGGCTAGCAGATTTCGCGTTATTCTCCATAACAATGCTATATTCTAAGCTTCCCTCTGCTCCTAATTCCTTTTTAACAACCTTTCTTAAAAGTGTGATATAATGTTCTTCCAACCATTCGTAAAAAAAATGTGAAGGTACTTGTATGGTTAAAACACCATTTTCCAACTTAACAGGAACTATCGGCTCAAACCAAGTTTTAAACGCTTGCAAAGGGACATTGTCTTTAATTACTTTCAAACAAGACTCCCAAGCACCTTCGTGACTTTTACTCATAGTGAATTCAATTTTTGTTTAGGTTTTTATTCGAAAGAAACAACAGAAAACCTTGATTTTAACTGTCGTTGTTTCACGTGACAAATATTTACATAAAAAAGTTAAAAAAAAAGTCGTTTGCCTATTGACTTTTTAAAATCTTTTACTTGTATGAACTTTTTTTTGATTTTTTTGAATCGCGTTCGAATATGAGGCAAATTAAGGATTATTTATTTAATTTAGAAATAAATCAACCAAAAGAATAGATGGAATTCAGTTTTTCTTATGCACACATAATACGCGTTCGCTATAGTGAGACGGATCAAATGGGTTATTGCTACTATGGAAATTATGCGCAATACCTTGAAGTAGGACGAGTTGAAGCTATTAGGAGCTTAGGTATTATATATAAAGAATTGGAAATGAAGGGTATTCTACTCCCTGTATCCGAATTTTCAATACACTATAAATCTCCAGCTTTTTACGATGACGAGTTAACTATTTTAACTAAAATTGACCGAATCAAAGGTGCGCGGATATATTTTAGCTACGAGGTTACTTGTTTAGAAAAATTAGTTGCCGAAGCACAGACCACCTTAGTCTTCGTTGATAAATCCACAAATAAACCTGTTTCATGCCCAAGTTTCTTTTTGGCAAACCTTAGAGGTTATGAAAAGTAATAACGGAAATTTTATTTTTATAGATGATAAGCAAGTTTTTTCATCAATAGCATATGAGAATAGGTCTGGAGAGAGGAGAATGGGAGATGCGCTTTCTTTCGATTTCAAAGCCAAGTTTCAATTGATCGGAATATGCGAATCGATTGGCCCTATGGCAAATAATGGATTACCCGGCGCCGAAAATGGATTTAATTCGTTTCTTCAACAATTTTCTTTGACTCAAATTCATGATGACTTTAATGGAAATTCAGTATCACTTCTCGGTTGCATTCAATTGACAAATGAAAATACCTCAAGGAAGCTAAACGTGTTTGAAGGACTTGTAGAGGAATTAGATGCGTTTGTATTGGAATTGCTTTCAAGAAAACTTGAAAAATGGCATATTCCCGTTGTAATAGGTGGCGGGCATAATAATTCATTACCACTTATTCGCTGGGCAAATCAGGAAAAATTAAATTTTGCTGTTGTTAATGTAGACCCTCATGCCGATACAAGGAAAATGGATTTTCGTCACAGTGGAAATTCATTTGCATATGCGTTAAAAGAAAAAATAGTGTCTCATTATCACGTTCTTGGCTTACATGAAGCTTATAACAATGAATTTATTCGATCTTTTTTAAAGCAAAATGCGATTTTTCACACATTTTTTGAAGACTATCTTTTCAAAAAACGAAATATTTCTAAAGACATTGGTACTATAGCAACATCCATCAATGATATGCCATGTGGCTTGGAATTGGACTTAGATGCTATAGCATATTTTCCAAGTTCAGCTAAATCACCAAGTGGATGGACTTTGAATCAAATGAGACAAATACTCTTTGAATTAACAACACAAGTGGGAAAAGTTTCATATTTGCATCTCCCAGAAGCTGCCCCAACGACCATTGATGAATATAGAATGTGTGGTAAATCAATCAGTTACCTTGTTAGAGACTTCATTGCAAATTATAGAAGTTAGCCATGTGGAATTTTATGTTGATCAGAGACTTCTTTCCAATACGCCTTCTTTCTGCTCATGTAAAATACAACTTTTTTGGACTAATTTATTGGGTTGTTTTGTTTGGAATTGCCGGAGGATCTGTCGGTTCTTTTTTTGGAGTTCCTTTTCTTTTCTATGCTCCTGAATACCACGGAGAACTCTCTTTTCTGAGTTATTTCTTTCTAGGACTTGCTCTCGGAGGTTTTTTTATGACATTTCATGCCTTTAGTTATGCGAAACTAGGCCCTCGTTTTCCCTTTTTATTAGTGGTTTCAATGCCATTCTTTAAATTCATTCTTAACAACTCAC
>JBIJBD010000009.1:0-27438 GCA_044345395.1 Crocinitomicaceae bacterium
CGTTGTCTCTAATGGATTCACACCTACTTTTAACCCAATTTCTGACATTTGCGAAGAAGAGTCATTTTCTCTTCCTTCAACATCGAATGAAGGAGTAACAGGATCTTGGTCGCCTGCCATTAACAATCTGCAAACAACATCTTATACTTTCACACCAGACCCAGGTCAATGCGCTAATTCAACTAACTTAATAGTTGAGGTAAATCCAATTCCCCAAATTTCCATCAATGAAAACCCTGCCATTTGCCAAGGAGAAAATACCGTATTGACAACAACCGTAGATATAATTGGTGGAACTTATTTGTGGTCACCTGACGGACAAACAACAGAGGTAATTACTATAAGTCCTTCAAGTAATGGTGCATATTCCGTGACTTATGAAGTAAATGGATGTCTGAGTCAAGCAGCTACATCAACAGTAACTGTCAATCCTTCAACAGTTCCAACATTCAATACCTATGGTCCATTCTGTCAAGATGCCATTTTAGTGCAAGTAATTCTTCCTGAAACATCAAATAACAGCATTACTGGAACTTGGAACCCTGTGATGCTTTCAACGAATAATCCTGGTTTGAACAGTTATCAATTTACACCAGATCCAGGGCAATGTGCTTCCGTTTATAATATGACAGTTGAAGTTTTTTCTGCACCACCAATTGATGCCGGAAGTAATATAACAATATGCTCAGGTTCGTCTGTTGAATTAAACGCAAGTGGCGGAACTCAATACTCTTGGACAAATGGAGTTCAAAACGGACAACCTTTTTTACCAAATCAAACACAAGTTTATTATGTAACGGGAACTGACGCTAACGGCTGTGAGGCAACGGATTCGGTCGTTGTAACGCTTGTTCCTATTCCAAGTGCACAATTTTCAGCAGATGTAAATTCTGGAATGGCTCCATTGACTGTAAATTTCACCAATTCCAGTTCAAACGCTACTTCGTTTGATTGGAATTTTGGTGACGGAAATGAAATTAATACAGCTGATTTGTCGAATGTGTCTAATTTATTTTCAAATCCTGGATCTTACACGGTTTGGTTAGTTGCGTCCAATGGTTTGTGTTCTGATTCAATTTCAGACATTATTATTGTTAATGCTCCCGGTGAACCAATTTTGACAGTTCCAAACGTACTAACACCCAATGGTGATGGATCGAATGATGAATGGTATATCTTCACCCAAAACGTATCTGAACTGGAGGTAATCATTATAAATCGATGGGGAAATGAAGTTGCCAAAATAGATGGTGTTGCGGGTAGTTGGAATGGGAAAACAACAAACGGAGATGATGTAACAGACGGAACGTATTTCTACAAATATCAGGCAAAAGCATTAAATGGCAAAGAGTTTTCAGGTCATGGATTTTTGACCCTTATTCGTTAAGCTATTTCAAAAAATACGCGTAAAAAGGAACGATATTGATTTTATAGCCATTCAATTCAACTATTTCGTATTGATCAAGTGTGATAACGGTTCCTTCCTGAACTCCCAACGTTTTACATGCTTCTATCAGTCCACGAAATTCCCTTTTTCTGGTTTCTGACTCTGTCAAACGATATGAAACTTGTATGGGATAAAATTCACCTTCCTCTTCTAGTATAAAGTCGCATTCATAGCGAGTTTTAAAGTAAGTGAGTTTCTTCCCGATCTTATTAAACTCCATAAAAACCATGTTTTCAAAAAGCTTTCCCCAATTCTTTGATGCTGGAAAATCGATTGCCGATAGAAAACCCGTATCGATGGCATAGAGCTTTTTCTCGCTTTTGGCTTGTTTTATTTCGGAGTAATCAAATTTATCGATTGATTGGGTAAGAAAAACGGCCTGGCAGTGTTCCAAATACTCATACAAATTGTTGTTGCTGGTTTTATATCCCATCGATTTCAAGTCGTTGTAGACTTTGTTTACTGAAAAAGGAACGGTAACCCCAGCAAATATTTTTTTGATAAAAAAGCGAAGAACGTTTATGTTGCTTATCTGATAACGCTCTACGATATCTCGGAACATCATGACATTGAAATATTCCTGCAATAATTTAACACGCGTTGGCTGATCTAAAAATAATGTCTCAGCAAAACCACCTTGTTGCATATACGACTCAGTGTGATGTATCATTCTGCTTTTTTCTTGCTGTGTTTTAAAAAAAACAGGAACTTTCAAAGCATTCAAGTATTCCAAAAAGCTGAATGGATAAACCGTATACGACAGAGACCTCCCGCGAAGCGATGTTGCGATCTCAGTGCTTAATAATTTAGCGTTTGAACCACTTATATAGATATGACGGGTTTTTGTGTCGTATACGCGACGAACAAAGCGCTCCCAACCTTCAACATTTTGTATTTCATCAAAGAATAAGTGAACCTCTTGCCAATTTACTTCCGGATAGAGTTCGTTATATGCTTGAAGTAGTGAATCTAGTTGAGAGACATCCACTTTTAATCGCTCATCCTCAAAGTTTATAAATAAGATGTTTTTCCGTGGGACGCCTGATTTTTTCAATTTTTGGATCAATTGAAATAAATAAGTTGTCTTGCCACTTCTTCTTGCTCCTATTACACTTACTATAAGGCGTGTATTCATCGCTATTTCGAGTGCACGAGGAAAACCAACCTCAAATTCTTGGGTTTGACTTTCCACTATAAGTTCCTTAAACACTTCTTTCATACCACAAATTTAGTGTTTTTAACTGGATTATTCTAATAACTTTCGTATATATTACTAAAATTATCTAATATATTTAATCAATTAAACTAAATTTAAACAATATGTTTATACGAAAAAACAAAATTATTACTCCTTCAACAGCTAGTAGAATAAATATAGTGGATTGGAATTTTAATTCTTAATGAAGGTAACGCGCGTTTTACCTTTGCTTGAAAGGTCAATTAATTCATATTGACCCTGCGCAAACATGGACACATCAAAAACATGAACAACAACATTGTTTTGATCTACCATCATAGAAATAGGTTTAATCAAGATTTCAGAACCCTGAGAAGATATTAGTTTCCAATTATTCTCGGGATTTAATTTACCGTTTGTTTGAATATAAAGAAGTTGGTCACTCGGATTTGGATAAACCCCAATGATTGAGCTAAACTCATTTTCTTCCAATGTGGCAAATCTACTACATGGCTCTGATAATGGAATTGAAAATGGTCCATGTCCTACACTTGGTGTATTCGTAGAAACCAAGGCATTATTTCCCGAATTAGAATAATACGATTTTTGACAAGTATTCGCAAAATTTTGCTGATCTATCGTTGTTACGTAATACCAATCTCCTTGAACCTTTGCGGTTGATACATCCAAAATTACAAAGCCTTTTTTGGTGAGTTCTACGTATTTCAAGTGCGGGTTTTCGAACGATAAAAGTCCACCTACATTCAATGGTACACCCGGAGAGGTAACACTCGGCGTCACGAACTCAACACCTACGGGAGTATTTCCATTTTCTAAATTAATGGCCCAACTGGTATGAATATCGCCTGTTGCGACTACAAAATTATCGATATTGTTTTGCGTTAAATGATTGTAAATACGTTGTCTTTCAGCTGGATAACCATCCCATCCGTCGGTATTAATCGGATTTCCTAGCGCGGTGATTTCTCCCATCATTACCTGATTTCCTAATATCTTCCATTGCTGTGTTCCCAAACTCAACTCATCTTTTAGCCAATTGAATTGCTCGTCACCCAAAATGGTTCGGTTCGTATCGTTAATAATAGGGTCACTTGCTGGAACTTGTTCGTCGCGACCTTCCAAGCGTGTGTCTAACATAATTAGGTTTGCTAAATTGCCCCACTTGAATGAACGGAATATTTGAGTGTTTTCAGGTGACTTAGGCCGAATCGGCAACCACTCAAAAAAGGCGCGTTTTCCATTCTCTTTTCTTGTAAACCAATCTCCTTCATCGCTTGTATGGTTTTCAGCACCATTAACAAAAGAATTATTTGCCGTTTCGTGATCGTCCCATACACAAATCCAAGGGAAATTCTGATGCAACTTTCGCAAAGCGTTGTCCATGTGGTAACTCGAATAACGCAACCTGTATTCCGCTAAATCGATAATTTCTTCTTCCGGTTCCCATACGCGATCGATATTGGAATTGGGAGAATACCCACCAGAAGCATATTCATAAATGTAATCTCCGAGCATTAAAACGGCATCTACGTCATTTCGTTCATTGATAGCAGAATAGACATTAAAATAACCTGCCTCTAAATTGGCGCAAGACACAACCGCAAAACGTACATTTTCTACGTCTCCAACAGGCAAGGTCTTCGTTCGACCTACCGCACTAAATGAACCATTAAATTCAAACTCATAAAAATAAAAAGTATTGGGTGAAAGACCTGTTACATCGACTTTTACAGTAAAATCTTTCGAAGCATCGGTTTGTGCATTTCCCTGAGCAACAATAGTTGTAAATGAATTATCAGTGGAAACTTTATAGTTGACGGTCAAGGTTTCGTTAAAATCTTGCGGCGTGACTCGTGTCCAAATAATCACCCGATCTGTCAATGGATCACCTGAAGCTACACCGTGATAGAAAGGAGCAATACAATCCAATGGACTTACACTCGTTTGAGAAAATGCTTTTAACGAAAAAAGCATGAAGGAAATATAAATTAATCTTTTCATGCGCCAAATTTAGCTTTCAGTTAATTACTTGAAGTGAAATACATTTTACATTTCCGTTAAAATTAATAAAAGAAATATTAAGTATAAATGAAGTCATCTGTATAACCGAAAGTCATTGAGCCAAAATTAATTGAATCATAATAACAAGTTTACCTTACGTTGATTTTTGTTCTTGAATTTTGTTTTCTAAATAATTTATATGTGCACTAAAATTGTTTGTTTCTCACTTATTTATTTCGCTTGCTTTTTAGTAAGTTCTCAAACATTAACGCGAGGCCCTTACCTACAATCGCCAACGGAGAGTACCATTGTGATTAAATGGAGAACAAGTTCAAATACCAATTCAAAAGTGCGTTTCGGAACAGATAGCCTCAATCTTTCCCAAACAGTTTCGCTGAATAACAGCACAAAGGAACACACGGTAAAACTGACGAATTTAGCGCCTTCAACTATCTATTATTATTCGGTAGGAAATAACACAACAAGTTTCACATCTCCTTCGGCTCGTTTTCGTTTTAAAACAAACCCAATTCCTGGAGCTGAAGTTCCAACGCGCGTTTGGGCAATCGGTGATTTTGGAAAAGGAAACACAGAGCAAGTGGCAGTGAAAAATTCCTACATGCATTACGATGATTCTTCGAATACAGATGTATGGATTTGGTTGGGCGATAATGTATATGACGATGGCACAGATGAGGAATACCAAACCAAATTATTTGAATTGAATGGTTTTTCGGACGTATTCAGTTGGTTGCCATTTTGGCCGAGCCCTGGAAATCACGATTACAACACCATTTGGGAAGAAAGTGCCTTTTTAGGAATACCTTACTCAAATATTCCTTTGGAAGATCACCAAGGACCGTATTACGACATGGTTCATGTTCCCACTCAGGCAGAGGCAGGAGGCTTTCCGTCGCAATTAGAATTGTTCTACTCGTTTGATTACGGGGATGTTCACTTTTTATCTCTCAATTCGGAAGTGTATGATTTTTCTCAAACTTTTGAAGGGATTGATCGGATGAAACAATGGATAGAGCAAGATTTGCAACAAAATACCCGAACGTTTACCATTGCTTATTTCCATCAACCTCCTTATTCAAAGGGTTCACACGACAGCGATGACGCTTTTGAATTGGTTATGAAAGCCATGCGGGAGCGAGTAGTTCCACTTTTGGAAAGTTACGATATTGATTTGGTTATTTGCGGACACAGCCACGTGTTTGAGCGCAGTAAGTTAATTCACGGTCATTACGGAAACTCCTTCTCGTTTGAGCCCTCAACGATGTTAAAAGACGGTTCAAATGGAAATTATGCGCAAGGAAATGCATACCACAAGGACGGATTGGCAAATACACCTGACGGAACGGTTTACGTGGTGTGTGGAAATTCTGGAAGTAAAGAAGATGCCCCATCACTCGATTACCCGATTATGCAATTTGTGGATGGCGGCTTGGATGCTTGCGGTTCATTTGTAATGGATATTTACAAAAACCGATTGGACGGAAAATACCTACATATGAACGGATCTGTGTTGGATGAGTTTACCATTTTAAAGTCCAATATGACAGTTGAACTACCCACAGTTTATGTTTGTGGGCAAGAGCAAATTACTGTTCAACCACTAATTTCAGGAGGTTCATATAATCTGCATTACACTTGGAGTATTAATAACCAAACGACTTCATCTATTTCCATAAATAGCCTACAACTTGGAAATCATCAATTAATAGTAACAGATAGTTTAACGGGGCAAATAGTTACGCAAACCTTCTCGGTTCTTCAAGGAAATGACTTAAGCATTACCGCTCAAAACGATACGCTCTACGCTCAAGGAACGGCAACTAATTACCAATGGTATTTGAACGGTGACCCTATCAGTGGAGCCAATGGCGCATATTTCATTCCACAAGTGGCAGGAAACTATACGGTTTCTACTTTTTATGGGACTTGCTTGTCTGAATCCGTCTATTTTAATCCAGAACTATCTGTTTCTGGTATTTCAACGTTTGGTGTTACACTTTATCCAAATCCTGCCGGTGAGGAAATAAACATTGATATAAACCAAGTTTTTATAGGTAAATCGTATCAATTATTTTCTTCTGCTGGTGAAGTGGTGAAGAAAGGAAAATTAGACTCAAAAACCAACCGAATTTCATTAGCAAAATTACCATCGGGAACATATACCATTCGTGTAAATGGAGCGCAGGAAACGCTGCGGTTTGTGAAGAAATAGAGGTTCTAAGATCGAATTGTATTAACAAAGACGTATTTCAACTTCATATTTGATTAATTGAAATATAATTTCTACTTGAAATCCAATTTATAGTGCATGCTGAACTTTGTTTCATAAAATGCTACTATGAAAACACAAACCGCAGTTCCTGAAGATTTAGATTACCCAACATCATCTGTCAACACCATTGACATCCGCATTGACAAAAAAGAATATGAAATACTCACCGAAGATTGCACCTGCATCATTGATGAAGTAGAATTCGTTAAAATTATTGATATAGAAACCAATATGCCGCTGCCGGTGGTGGCCGCCCCTCAACCTACTACTACCGCCACACCGCGCAAAGGCATGTCCAACTTCCTTTCTCACCTCCTTAACCGCCTTTCTATTTTACCACTCACCTTGCCGCTTTGTTTGGTATTGGTGCTTGGTGTGGGGAATGTTTGGGGGCAGATAAACATAACAGCAGGAGGCTCAGCTGTTACTCAAAATTTCAATTCATTAGGGACTAGTTCAACAGCAACGCTCCCAACAGACTGGACAGTTCAAAAAAGTACAACAGAAAGGACAATTCCGAATTTTCTTTCAACAGCAACAGCTGTAGAAAGAGCAGGCGGAAATAGCATTTCAAGTACCGCAGCGAATGGTATTTACAGGTTTAACGCAAACAATAGCACTTCAGAAAGTGCAATTGGTGGATTATCTTCATCTTCACAATCCAAATCTGTTGTGCTATATACTCGATTAAATAACAATGCGGCTGCAGCTATAAGTAGTTTTACTATTTCATATAATGTTGAAAAATATAGAAATGGTTCTAATGCAGCAGGATACACAATTGAAATGTTTTACTCCACCAATGGAACAAGTTGGACTTCTTGCGGCTCTGATTTTACCACAAACTTCGCTTCAGATGCAGACAATAATGGTTTTGTAACATCTCCGGGTTCATCAGTTGCAATATCCAATAAGACTTTTACACCAGCATCTTCAATTTCACAAAATACGGTTTTCTACTTTGCATGGCGATATTCAGTGACAAGTGGAACAACTACTAGCAATGCACAGGTATTAGGAGTTGATGATATTAGTATAACAGCTAATGCCGCTGCTACAGCTCCAACTCTAACTTCCCCAACAGTCTCATCCATAACTTCCACCTCTGCCACACTTGGCGCAACAGTTTCTTCAAATGGTGGAGCGGTTCTATCAGCAAGAGGTACCGTTTGGGGTACAAGTGCATCACCAACAGGGAATTCGTTAGCAGAAAGTGGAACAACTGTTTCAGCATTTACTCATTCAAGAACGGGTTTAACGGCTAACACAGAATACACATACAGAGGTTACGCCACCAATTCAGCAGGTACAGGATATTCTGCTGATGGCACATTTACAACTCTTCCATTGGAACCAACGGTTGGTGCAGGAAATAGTATAACCGCAAGTGGTTTTACCGCTAATTGGTCGCATCCCACGATGGGTGCTGCAACCTATACTTATACCGTAGAGGTTGATGATGATATCGCGTTTGGTTCTATTAATTCAACTGTTTCTTCAATTGCTTCTTCTAACACAAGTCAAGCAATTACAGGATTAGCTGCGAGCACTAATTATTATTATCGTGTAAAAGCAGTTAATGTGCAAGGTTCATCGGATTGGTCATCTACAAGTGCGGGGATAGCAACCTCAGCTGCGGCAACACCAACACTTAACCCAGTTACCCTCGCCTCTGCATTGTCTTCCACCTATGGAACAGCTTCAACTGGAGTTAGTTTTACTGCAAACGGTTCAAATCTTACAGGTAATATCGCAGCGACAGCACAATCGGGTTATGAAGTTTCAACCTCCTTGGGTTCTGGCTATGATGCTTCCGTTTCTGTGTCAGCAGGTACAACGGTTTATGTGCGTTTTGCATCCACTATTTCTGTAGGAAATAAGGATAACGCAACTGCGGTGGTTCTCTCTGGTGGGGGTGCATCAAGTAGCGCCAATGTTACCACTTCATCTTCGGGGAATACAGTTTCTAAAGCAACTCCAACTATTAATTCTTCTCCAACGGCAACAGCTGTAACGTACGGTCAAACTTTGGCTTCATCAACCTTATCGGGAGGTTCTGCTTCAGTGGCGGGCTCATTTGCTTTTACTACACCTTCTAATGCACCCAATGGAGGAACGGCAAATCAAAGCGTTACATTCACCCCAACAGACAACGCCAATTACAATACAACAACGACGAATGTCAGTGTTACCGTAAACCAAGCAACCCAAACCATTACCTTTGGAGCTTTAGCCAATAAAACAACTGCCGATGCAGCGTTTAGTTTAACAGCAACGGCTAGTTCGGGCTTAACTGTAACCTATTCAAGTTCTAACACAGCAGTTGCAACAATTGTAGGTTCAACTGTTACAATCCAAGGGTCTGGACAAACAACAATTACCGCTTCGCAAGCAGGCGATGGAAATTATAATGCCGCAACGAGTGTGGATCAAACTTTAACAGTAACACAGGCACCTGTAACTATCTTCACTGAAAATATAGGTTCGCCATCAGGTACAACTTCCATAACTTCACATACTTTTCAGAATTCATCTACACTCACCTTTTCAAATGGAGGAGCTACAAACTCAGCTGATATAAGAACTACAAGCACTTCTAGTGGCTATACTGGGGCATCTGGAAATGGGAATGTTTTTTTTACGGGTACTTCCGGAAGCTATGGGTTTGCAATTGAGGGTATAGACGTATCCACCTATACTAATTTAGAAGTTCGTTTTGCTTACAGAAAGGAAAACGCGACTGTTTTACCAGACTTAACTTTGGATTATTGGAATGGGTCTAGTTATGTTAATGTACCGTTTTCTTTCAATGAAGCTGCGAACGCCTCTGTAGCCTGGTATATGGTTAATTGGATTTCTTTGCCTGCTAGTGCTCAAATCTCAACACTAAGATTACGTTGGGTTAAAGCAGGAAGTCAATCAGTAAGATTGGACGATATTAGCTTAAGAGGTATAATTAACACATCTCCACTAATCTTGATTTCCCAAAATACTATGAGCGACTTCTCCCAAAATTCTTCCACCCCAAGTGCCGAGCAGAGCTATACGGTGTCTGGAGATAATTTAACAACTGATGTAACTATTACTCCTCCAACTGGATTTGAGATTTCAACTGCTACAGGTGGTAGTTTTTCGGCTACCAATCCTATAACCTTAACAGCATCAGATGGCGATTTAGTTGGAGAGCCAGTTACAATTTATGTAAAACAAAGTTCCAGTACCCTTGGAGTTGTTTCTGGAAACATTACGCATTCAAGCACCGGATCAAATAATCCAAACGTGGCGGTATCAGGAACTCGCACGGGATCCTATTATTCCAAATCATCAGGTAACCTTGAAGAATTGGGAACATGGGGAATAAATACGGATGGTTCAGGTAGTACACCGAGTAATTTCAGCACAAATGGAATAATTTACGAAATTAGAAATAGAGCTACTGCAACAATTGGAGCTAATTGGACTGTATCTGGCGCTGCTTCGAAAGTATTGGTTGGAGACGGAACAAATTCAACGGATTTTACCATTCCTTCTACTTTTACTTTAACAGGTACAATAGATGTAAGCAATGCAGGTGAATTAACGATTGAAAACACAACTGCTCCAACAATTGGAACTGTTGCTGATAACGGAACTGTTGAATATAAAAATGTGGCATTTACATTGTCAGCTGCTGCAACCTATAAAAACTTAAAATTATCTGGCTCAGGTACCAAAACATTTCCAGGGAATACCACCACGATAACGGGAAATTTAATTTTGGATAATGTTACACTTGACGCACCTTCTTCTTCACCTTTTAGTACTATATTGTTGGGAGGTAATTTAACCTATATTGGAACTGTTACGCCGCCCGCTGATGCTAATTCGATAACATTATCCACAAATGGAACTACCGGTGGAACACAAACTATTTCTGGGGCAGGAAATACCTTACGCTGGTTTAGAATTCAATCGACCACAGCGAATACAATTTTATTATCGACTAGTGGAGGTTCGAGTAACTTATTAGTTGGAAATATCTCTGGAGGGGGGGTAACGCTTGTAGATGGGTCGGTTCTCAATATGAACGGAAATGATTTGACTTTATTCAATAGTTCAAGTACTTCCTCAGCTTTTTTATTCAATAATACAGCAAGTATTTCAACCAATTCCTCATCTGATTTTACCATTGGGCGAACAGGAAACGGAAACTTGGGTACAATTAGATTCACAACCGGAACAAGCACAATTGGGTCGCTAACATTGAATCATACAGGGAGTACTAATAAGACATTAAATATTGAAAATCAACTAACAATTGCAAATTCACTTGCTTTAACCTCGGGTATTTTGAATGTAGGAGAGTCAACTCTTACCCTCAACGGTTCCATCAACCGAACTTCCGGAAACATCGATGCCAGCAATGCTTCTGCAACGGTTGTATTTGGTGGTTCAACTGCTCAAACGATTCCAGCGGCTACATTTACTGGAAACATCAATAATTTAACTTTGAACAACAGTGCTGGGTTGAGTATCAATCAAGATATTTCTGTAGTTAATACGTTGACATTAACCAGTGGCAAACTCACCCTTGGCTCCAATCACTTAACTTTAGGATTAAATGCAACTATTGGTGGTACGCCATCAGCTTCAAATATGATTATCGCCTCCGGTGATGGGGAATTGAGAAAACGTTTCAGTGCTGCTAATTTAGACGCTTTTACATTTCCTGTCGGTACAGGAACAAGTTACACGCCTGTAGTATTGGATTTTAACAGCGGTACTTTCGGTGCGGATGCCTACATGCGTGTAAGGGTGAAAAACGAAAAATCTAGCTTTTTAAATAGCAACATAAGCACTTACTTGAACAGAAATTGGATTGTAGAACCTTTTGATATTACAAGTCCAAATTACTCAATTCAATTGTATTTCAACCCCGCAGCTACTACTTCCGGCGGTGATTTCTTCACGTCTTCAAGTATGACCATTGGCGATTTAAAACCTGTTAAATATAGTGATGGAACATGGTATCAACCAAATGACGGACCGTTTACAAATGCAACACCTCAGGGTACGGCTGGAGTTGTGGTATCAGACCATCTTGTTTGGAATAATTTAATGTCCTTTTCTGAATTTGGTGGTGCAGGTGGATCAAACCAACCCCTACCCGTCGAGCTTTTATCCTTCAATGCCTCTTGTGTGGAAGATCAAAACATCCTTTCTTGGCAAACTGCTTCGGAGTATAACTCCTCGCATTTCGATATCGAGAGATCGAGAGATGGGCAAACGTGGAATGTAATCGGTCAACAAACAGCAGCAGGAAATTCAACTGAATTGTTGAGCTACCAGTTTGTGGATAGTGAGAAAAATAATTCTACAGTTTATTATCGTTTGAACCAGGTTGATGTGGATGGGAAAAACGAGTATTTCGGTCCTATTACTCTTGCTTGTGAGCAAAATAGTTTTGAAGCGAGTACCTTGCCAAATCCATCTGCTGAAGATTTTTGGTTGCGCATTCAAACAGAAAATAATGAATCAGTAAGCCTACAAATAAAAGATATAAATGGTGCTGTAATTCACGGGGAAGAGTTAACAATTATAAAAGGAATAAACATGTTTCCTATTCGCAAACACTTAACTCCGGGAATCTATCTTATTGATGTGAAAACTAATAAAGGAAATCACAACGTTATTAAACACCTCCGTTACTAGGCATGTTTCATTTTCCTTTCAACTAAAATGTCTAGCAAAGCCGGTTTCCCTAGCCGGCTTTTTTGTTAGAAATATCACATAAACTTAAATTTCAGGAAATAGTTAAACACGAATTTTGTGCAGAATTACACCTGTGGAATACATAAATAAGTTACATGCTATAGTCATTGCCTCAGAAGATAACTTATTTGTTACACATTGCTTATGTTTCATTCGCACTATTCACGAAGATGCTTTTGTGGAACGAGTATTTGGAATTGAAGATTTTGTGGTTTTAATGCGCGAATTGATAAAAGAAGGATTTGATGCTGCATGGATTATAATTGACCACAAAACCAAGGGAAATGAAATGCTTTCTTTGTACAGAGAGATCGAACAATTCAAGGAATTATTACAGCTTAAAACACAAGTAGGCATGGATGATTATCATGAGTTTCAGGAAATATGAAGCAGTTAATTCATACGATCTTTTATCATAAATTTCATATCTCCTTAAAATTTAGGATAAACAAAAAATAGAAATTTGCTCTCCTGTACTTCTTAACTTATTGAATTTAGAAAGATAAGATTTAGTATTTACTATACATCGTAACTAAAACGAGAGAATGAAAAATTTAGTTTATAAAGCGTTACTGGCAGAAGCAGAAGCAGAAAAGGCGGAAGCAATCGCCATATTACATACCTACATGCATCATGCCGTAGGAATTGGTGAACATCCTCAGATTATTGAAGAAGCAAAAAAGTACCTATCGAAATTGGCAGATGCGGAAGATAGATTACAAACACTGCGCTTTTTTTTCAACGAACAAGGTCAATTTAAAGATAAATAATGGTGTCTTTACATTTTAATGCTGTGCTAATTGTATCAGAGGACAATTGGTTTGTAACGAAAGTACTCAGTAAACTGCGAGAAGAACAACTTAATGCTCTTGTGGAGCGTTGTCATACCATCTCTGATTTTAAAGTAATGATGGAGGAATTAATCATTGATCAATTTAACTCCGTATTGATTATAACTGATTACAGTGAGGATACAGATACATTTCGTGCTATTGAGAAATTCATAGAAAATAACGAGGAACTTATTAATGTAACGATCCAAATAGGAAGCGAATTAATTGGTGATTTTCAGGAGTGTTAGCATATTGAGTTGAGAACCGTCGCAAGCAACTTTTAGATTTAAGGAATTTCCGGCGGTTTTTTCACTTTTCAACAATTGTTTTTTAATCAATTAATGAAATTTCACACATCCTTAATAGTGTAGAAAAACAAGCTTGGCAACTTTGTAAAAAAAACAATGATACCAATTGAAAAACGTGAAATTGAGCTGGTTGTAATTTCGGATGTGCACCTCGGAACCTATGGGGCAAGAGCCAACGAGTTGATTCAATACTTGAAAAGTATTCAACCAAAAATTCTTGTTTTAAATGGTGATATAATAGATATCTGGCAGTTTAGTAAGCGCTATTTTCCGGAGTCGCATATGCAAGTAATCAAATGTATTACCTCATTATTATCAAAAGGCACCAAGGTCTACTACATCACGGGAAATCATGACGAAATGTTACGAAAATTTAAAGGTTTCTCATTGGGTAATTTTCAGATTGTTAACAAATTGGTTTTGCCTTTATCTACAGGACAAGCATGGATTTTTCATGGAGATGTATTCGATACAACAATGAAACATTCAAAGTGGGTTGCAAAATTGGGTGGAAAGGGATATGACTTTCTTATTCTCATCAACACATTTATGAATTGGATTAGTCAAAAATTAGGAAAGGGTAAAATTTCACTTTCAAAAAAAGTGAAAGACAGTGTGAAAGGCGTGGTAAAATACGTAAATAACTTTGAAGAAACTGCTGCCGAAATTGCCATTGAAAATGGTTATCAATTCGTGGTTTGCGGCCATATTCATCAGCCTCAAATGCGCGAGATATCGAATAAAAAGGGTTCGACAACCTATCTAAACTCGGGCGATTGGGTTGAGAATTCAACGGCGTTAGAATTTAATAAAGGAGAATGGAGGATTTATAAACATCAACAAGATACAAGTATATACATCACCAAAGACGAAGAACTACAGCTTGCGTTGAGCTATGATGTATTGATTAAAGAAGTGGTTGAAGTTCAAATTTCTTTAGAAAATTAGCGATGAAAATTCTATATGGAATTCAAGGAACAGGCAATGGGCATTTAAGTCGCGCAAGAAGTGTTGTGCCAATTTTGAAGGAATTTGCTCAGGTTGACACTGTTCTGAGTGGAACGGAATCGCAAGTTGCAGTAGATTTTGAGATTAATTACCGTTTTAATGGTCTGCCTTTCGTTGCCTCGAAAAAAGGAAAAGTAGATATTTTAAAGAGCATTGTTAAATCGCATCCCATTGATTTAATTCGCGATATCCGCCGTTTTCCTATTTCAAATTACGATCTTGTAATCAGCGATTTTGAACCAATTTCGTCATGGTCAGCGCTGTTAAAGGGAGTACCAAGTATCGAATTAAGCCATAATGTATCTGTGGCATCTAAAGAATCACCAAAACCTTATTCTAAAGATAAAATGGGTGAATATGTGTTGACTCATTATTGCCCATCAAATTTGAAATTCGGATTTCACTTTGAAAAATATAATCCAACAACTTTTTTACCTGTAATAAGAAAAGAGGTGCGTAATTTAGTGCCAATCACAGACGATTTCTATTTGGTTTATTTGCCGGCTTACCATGATCAGTATATTTCTGAAATTTTATCCTTTTTTGATGTCGAATGGGTGGTGTTTAGCAAATACACAGAAAAATCGTACAGCAAGAAAAATGTGCAATTCCATCCAATTGAAAACGATCATTTTTTATCACAAATGGAGAAATGCCGGGGTGTATTGTGTGGGGCTGGATTCGAACTTCCGGCAGAGGTAATGTATTTAGGAAAAAAACTTATGGTTATTCCGATGATTGGTCAATTTGAACAACTTTGCAATGCACAAGCATTAAAAAAAATGAAAGTTTCAACCATTCCTGCTTTAGATCTCACTTATTACCGAAGTATACATTTTTGGCTGCAGTTTGAGTTGCCAATTAGAGTAGATTATCCGGACACTTTGCGCGAAGATTTAAGAAATGTCCTTACAGAGGGGGTGCAGTTAATTCATAAAAAGCAACCGTCGAAACCAATTTCTGTATTATCCTTAATGCGTTATTTTGTATAGCTAATATTTAACAAACCATAACGTTTTTGTAACTTTTTATATAAATAGGTCTCAATTTTTGAAACTACCTTTGTTAATCAATGATAACATTGTTTCTTACCACAGTAGTCTCTCTCTTTTCGCTTATTAATCCTTTGAGTGCCATACCCGTTTTTATGTCATTAACGGCAAACTATAAGGCTGAGCAACTTAAAAATACGGTTAAAAAAACCGCTATTTATGTGTTTGTAGTGTGCCTTGTTTCCTTTTATATCGGTGTATTCATATTAGATTTTTTCGGAATAACGATTCATGCACTACAGCTCGCCGGTGCAATTATCATCTCGAGATCTGGTTTTTTACTATTGAATTCACAGCATAAGAATGACATACAAGGTCCAATTATGGAAGAATCAGAAACCAAAGAAGATATTTCTTTTAGTCCATTGGCAATGCCTTTGCTCGCTGGACCTGGATCAATTTCGTTATTGATAAATCTTTCAATTGCATCTACCAATTGGAAGAGTAATGCGGTAATTGTAGCGGCAATCGGAATTGTTTGTTTTTTATTGTTTTCAATACTTTACGCCGCGCCGAAAGTGTTTAAATATATGGGACAAAGTGGGTTAAGGTCTATGTCAAAAATTATGGGTTTCATTGTGTTGGCGCTTGGAATTCAGATGGGGGTTGATAGCATAAAAATCTTATTTGAAATTTCCTAAACATGTTTAAATTTCTAATAATTATTATCCTTTTTCTTCCGTCGCTGACCATTAGTCTTGCCCAATCTTTGCCAAAAGCAAAGCCAGGTCGAATTATCCGTCATCAATTAAGTTATTCCTTAGACTCAACAATCCTTCAAAATCGAATCGTTGATGTTTGGATTCCTTCAAGTTATTCGAGAAATAAACGCTACGGGCTGCTTATTATGCACGATGGAGAAATGCTTTATGACGCCTCGATCACATGGAATAAGCAAACATGGAATGTGGATAGCATAGTAAGTGTTTTATTGGACAAAGGTATGATTGACGAATTTATCATCGCAGGAGTACATAACGCCGGTTCGGAAAGACACAGTGAGTATTTTCCGCAAAAAGTGTTTGAATCTTTAACCAACCAAGATCGAGATTCAGTGGTTGCGCAATTGCGAGTAGCTGGCAGGTCAAATGGTGATTTTTCACCATATTCTGATCAATATGTTTCGTTCTTAGCAGATCAATTGTTGCCATTTTTGCGCAAAGCATATCCTCTCAAAAGAGGAAGTGTTTCTGTTGGATTAGCAGGAAGCTCTATGGGAGGCTTAATTTCTATTTATGGAATGTGTGAGCGACCAAAAGATTTTGGATTTGCTCTTTGTTTATCAACACATTGGCTTGGTTCCTTTCAAGAAGATAATCCTTTTCCAAGAGCTATGTTGACCTATTTAGAAGAAAATATACCTTCACCCCGACGTCATAAAGTATATATGGATCATGGAGATAAAACCTTGGATTCTTACTATGGTAGTTGGCAATTAAAAGTTAATGACTTATTCTCAAAGAAAAAGTGGGGGCCTATTCAATTTAGAACATTAGTTTTTCTGGGTAAAGACCATTCAGAGAAATCTTGGTCCGAACGCTTTCATTTGCCTTTATTGTTTGTTTTTGGAACTAATTAATGTGAATACCATACTTATCTATTTTTGAATTTAAGGTATTGATAGTCCAGCCGATAGCTAGTGCTGACTGTCGTTTATTTCCCTTAAAATGAGCCAAGATTTTGGAGATATGTTCCTTTTCTACAAATTCGATATTCATGGGTAAACTTGTGGGGTTAGGTCGTAAGCGTTTTGGCAAAACCTCGGCAGACACTTGATCCTCATTGAATACATAAAGCCTGGAAATAATGTTTTCCAATTCCCGAACGTTACCAGGATAAGGGTAATTCAAAAGTATCTCGAGTGCTTCCTTCGAAAGATTTAGTTTTCGCTGTTTCTTTAATTGCTTTTTTTTCAGCGTTAGGAAAAAGTCAATAAGTGCTTTCAAATCTTGTTTTCCACGTTGCAATAAATTAGGAATGTCAAGTTCAACAACAGATAATCGGTAATATAAATCCCATCGAAAAGATCCTTCCTCGCAACGTTTAACCAGGTTTTGATTGGTAGCAGCAATCACGCGTACATCGATTTTCTTCGCTTTTCCTCCTAAGGGCAAGATTTCCTTTTCTTGCAATACTCTTAGTAATGCCTGTTGCATATAAGGTGAAATATCCCCAATTTCATCAAGTAGGATGGTGCCCTCGTGCGCTTCTTCAAAAAGCCCAATGCTGTCTTTATCAGCACCGGTAAATGCACCTTTTTTATAACCAAATAAGCGAGATTCAAGAAGGTTGTCACTGAACGCCGAACAGTTGATAGTAACATAGGGTTTTTCTGACCTGACTGAATTATTGTGTATGTATCGCGCTAGATTTTCTTTACCCGTTCCAGAATCCCCTAATATCAAAACCGATACCTCATCAGTGAGTGCAACCTTACGCGCATTTTCATAGATTTTTTCAATCGAAGGAGTAATGAAATAATTTTCATTCCCTCCTTTTTTAATATCCTGTTGATGATAGAGGGCGGTTAAGCCAATAGCAGAGCGCTCCATATTTATTTTGATGAGCTCTGGCCGATCTTTTTTTACCGTAAATTTTGCAGGACGTGTTTGGTATAAAGTTGTTTTTAAATTCAAACTCATATGCGCAAGGTACCATACCACTTGCATAGCAGGTGTTCCAGGAGAAACAAAGATTTCCAATTCATGGTCTTTTAATTCCGCAAGAAAGGGATTGGTTTTAGATTGAATTTCTGCGTGATTGATGGGATCGGTGATATCCATATGACGAATGCTGATTTTTCGGTCCGGATACTTTTTGAGCAGAGCACTCCTAATGTGTAAAGCCCTAAGGTCATCTTCTTTTTCTGCGGAGAGCAGGATGTGCTCATCGTGTTTGAAAAAGTGCTGATGAAAGGATAGTGTAGGACCGTCTTCGACTACTTGTCCATTCAAAAAGTCATGTTGATAAGCATGCCAAGATATTAGGTATTTCATATTAAAAATTGATATATAAAGTAAAAATGGATATTTAATATAACTAAAAAAGACTAAATATACTTAAAATAAGGTTTGGCACATTGATTGACAAAGAGTCGGCACAACAACAACAACAAGTAAGCGATGCAAGAATTAAAAATAGAAACTGTTTCCGCAGAGGAACTTGTTTTAAACAACCAAGCAAAAGAAGCATTCAAAGTAGCTTTTTTAATGCAAGACATTAAAAAACTGAAAGAAATACTTCACAACGAAGGAGTATTTTTTGGTCGATGGAACAAAGGAAAATGCTTAAATAGACTTTGCGCAACATATCATCCGGGAAAATACATAGAGAGCTACATAGGTGAAGAAGTGAATGAAGGTTTGTCTTTTGATTTAAGTCCCAATGAACTGACCCTAGAATTTCGATTTTTTGATTTTGATCCATTATTTAATAACGAAAATTTCCCTGATATTGAAACGAAATTTCAAGATCCAATTCGACTAGAATTGAAAGAGATTCGGTTTTATTTCGCCTTGCGTTTTAAAGAAGGGAAAATTGTGAGCATCCGAAGGCCAAAAAAAGTGATTGCGGATGTAACAAAACTTATGGCCGAAAATTAACACGTAACAAACAAAAACAAATAACATGAAAAACAACAAAACAATTTACCATTTTGTGGTAGATCAAAGCGGATCCATGGCGGGATTGGAAGGAATGGTAATCGAATCATTTAATAGCCAATTCAAAACCTTAAAACAGTTAAAGAAAGAGTTTCCGGAGCAAGAATATGAAGTGAGCTTAACTTATTTTGAAGATGAAGTCACTGATTTGCTTTTGTTTCAGCCGATTGACAGTTTAAAAACCATGACACGAGAAGATTTCAGACCGGGTGGATTAACGGCTCTTTTTGATGGTATCGGAAGATCGATAGATGCCATTCGATTGAAATATGAAAATTTAATTTTGGATGATGGAGCTTCTGTTGTAATGGTAATCATTACCGATGGAGGAGAAAATGCTTCTAAGTTTTATACAAAATTGGCAATTTCTGAAAAGATTAAACAGTTAGAAGAGTCAGGAAAGTGGACCTTCACTTTTATTGGTGCAGGGTTGGATGCTGCGCAAGTATCCCAAGGCTTGAACTTGAATAGAGAAAATGTTCTGTCATATGATCGCCAGCATTTTAATGGAATCATGAGTGATGAAATGGAGCAAGCGGCTCGCTCTTACGCACAAGCAAAAAGTCAAGGTAGAGTCAAAACAACCTATATGGATGAAGTGACGCATAAAGACAAACGCGATTGGAACGTTAATTAATGAATGATTAGGAGCTGTCTATGTGGCAGCTCCTTTTTTAGTTGCTAATTTATGAAGACAAAAACGTTAACAACCAAACGCGAAGCCTTGGTTCATTTCTTTCAGCTCATGGACATCGAAATGATAGCACTTTTATTGAATGATGCGCCGACTTATCAAGATTTTCCTAAGGAAGTTTTTATTGAAAAATTATCGCGAACTTTTGATGAGTTTAAGGAGAAAGGTGATACCTTTTTGAATGCTATTCAAGGCACTTGTGGTATCTGCGATAAAAGTAAAAATGGATTTATGTTTATCGGAAATGCAAGTAAGCAATACATGAGCATCATTTTCGATATGGAGGGCAATGTTGCAAAAGATGTATTCGAATGTGCTAAAATGAAAGTAGGTTTCTCTGATGTGGATCGTTCTAATCAATTATGGATTCAACCGTTGGATTTAGACATGCCGTTTTAGCACCCGTCCATCAAGGTTCCATTCATTTTTAATCGGGATGTTCAACCACTCAAAAAGCGTAGGAAGTATATCGACTAAATTCGTTTTTTCTGCAGTAAGATTAAGAGGAGCTTGGTTTGGGGTTCGAATGACATACCAAATGAATCGTGTTTCCTTTTTATCTTCTTGCTGGTCGTGATGTCCTTCGCATCCGCCATGATCGGTTGTCACAATCACCATCCATTCTTCTTGAAACCTATTTTCTCGGTATCGAACCAACTCCATTAATTGAGTCAGATACGCATCGCTCCTTTGAATTGCTTTGATATATTTTGGGTTGTCGGGAGTAAATCCTGTTTCGTGGCCATTAAAATCCGGATCATTGTAATGTAATACAGTAAGGTCTGGAGTTTGAGAATTTAATAGCATTAATGTTTGTTGGGTCAATTGGAAATCAGAATCTACCTCAATGGAAATGTTTTCATTCTGTGTTATATCTAAAAACTGATCCCAATTCGATAACGTAGCTGTTACAAGATCAGGGCGAGTAAGTTTTGCAAGGGTAAATAGGTCGGGATAATCTGAATAACGATTTCCTGAGAAAGAATTTTGCGTTAATCCGTGCTTTTTCGGCCATACTCCATGAAGTAAAGTTGACCAACCTGGAACACTTACGGTGAACGGACCACGATCTACGTTCCAACTATAGGTTGCTTCTTTTGTTAAACCAAATAGGGTTTTGGTGTCAGCAACTGCTAATGCATCCGTTCGAACACCATCCCATCCTACGATGAGAACTTTACGTTTATTTACACCAATTTTTTGATCGTTATTTAGCTGAATTATGGGGGAGTTAGTTTTGCTGCAAGTGAGAAGAAGCAGTGCAATGAAAACGGAACCTATTCTCTTTATATACAAGTTGAAAGATTACGCCACAAAGGTGCATCCTCAAGTGAAAATTAGCATTAATCCAAAAATATGCTTTGGTTATATTAGTTTAAACTCTTTGTTAATTGCAAATAGTCTCCTCCGTGTACTTTAGAATTTGTCTAACCTCCTCCAGTGTTGGAGCCTCAGCATAAGTTCTTAGAACAGGTTCAGTTCCCGACGGACGAATCATTACCCAGCGATCATCGTCAAAAAAGTACTTAAATCCATCAGTTGTTTGCAATTCTTTAACCGTATATGGTCCAAAATTCTTGTATGCATCAGACTTGCAATTCGAAATAATGCGTTGCTTGAGATCTTCTGTAATATGTAAGTCATTGCGCTCAAATTTAAATTCTCCAACTATTTCGTATACTTCTTGAATTAACTCATCCAAGCTTTTTCCAGATTTAGCCATGAATTCCCAGATGATTAGACCCATCCAAATACCATCTCTTTCCGGAATATGACCTTTCACAGCAATTCCTCCGGATTCTTCTCCACCAAGCAAAACATCTTCTTTTACCATGATGGAGGCAATTTCTTTGAAGCCAATTTTTGTTGTAATATGCTCCAATCCATAATGCGCACACATCTTGTATACTCTAGGTGTAACACTAAATGCTATGGCAACTTTGCCAGTCATTTGTTTATATTTCACCATGTAGTGGATTAAAAGAAGGATAATGTGATGAGAATCTATAAACTCTCCCTTCCCATTGTATAGACCAATTCTGTCTGCGTCACCATCGGTAGCCAATGCACAATCAAAATGATTATGTTCTTTAAGAAATTTCTCTAACTCCTGTAGGTTTTTTGCGATAGGCTCTGGTGCTTGTCCATAGAAAGAAGGGTTGTGTTCGCAATGTAGTAATGTTGTTTCAGGAAGTAGTTGAGGGACTACTCGTTGTCCGGCGCCATACATAGCATCGTAAACGAGTTTTAATCCTGATTGATCGATTGCATTTAAATCGAACGAATTTTGAACGTGTTTAATATATTCCGATTCAATATCAATAACTTCTACAAGGCCTTTATTGATGGACTCTTTAATTGATACTTCTTCGAAATTTAATGAACAGATTTCAGGAATTAATGCTTCAACTTCAGAAATGTGCTCAGGTGCCAAAGGTCCTCCGAAATCTGCTTTGAGTTTAAATCCATTGTAAGACGGAGGGTTGTGACTTGCAGTTAAATCTACGCCAATTTGGCAACCATATTTTTTTGCAGCCAAAGAAATCATCGGAGTAGAAACGAATCCCCTAGACATTTTCACAGGAATGCCTTGAAGCACAAATATCTTCACACATGTTTCCATGAATAATTCTCCAGCAAAACGGCAATCGTGACCAACAAATACTTTTGGCTGTGCATGATTTTTTTTCAACCAAATACCTGTAGCCTCCGCAACGCGTGCTACATTCTCTACTGTGAATTCCTTAGCTATAATCGCCCGCCAGCCATCCGTGCCAAATTTTATCGTTAATGCCATTACTTTTTAAATTCGTTAATTGTTTTTTCTATTATTGCAATACATTCCATTAATTGTTCTTCAGTCATCACTAATGGAGGAGCAAAGCGAATAATGTTTCCGTGTGTAGGTTTTGCCAATAATCCATTATTCTTTAAGGAAACGCAAATATCCCAAGCTGTTGAGCTTTCCGGACCATCGTTAACAACTACCGCATTCAATAAGCCTTTTCCTCTGACGAGGCTCAAAAGTTCACTTTGTGCAATGATGCGATGTAATTCTTTTCGAAAAATTTCCCCAAGGCGACGCGCATTTTGAATTAGTTTTTCTTCGTAAACCACTTCTAAAGCTGTTGTTGCTACTCTTGCAGCGATTGGATTTCCACCAAAAGTAGATCCATGTTGACCTGGTTTTATCACTGACATTACGTCATCATCAGCAAGCACGGCGGATACAGGATAAACACCTCCTGACAACGCTTTACCGAGAATTAAGATATCGGGTTTGCAGAATGAGTTTTGACGTTCACATTTGTTTTCACAGGTACAATTTCCACAAACTGCCAATAGACTTCCTGTTCTTGCAATTCCCGTTTGAACTTCGTCGGCAATGAATAAAACCCCTTTTGAAACGCACAATGCGTGAGCTTTTTGAATGTAGTCTTCATTAGGCGTGTAAACTCCAGCCTCTCCTTGAATGGGTTCCACAAGAAATCCTGCCACATTCGGTAGATTTAAGGCATCCCTCAAAGCCTCTATATCGTTGTATGGAATACTTATAAACCCTGGAGCATAAGGACCAAAATTTTTATTGGAGTCTGTGTCGCTTGAGAATGAAACGATAGTCGTTGTTCTTCCATGAAAATTACCTTCACATACAATAATCTGAGCTTGATTTTCTGCTATCCCCTTAACCTCATATGCCCATTTTCTGCACAATTTAATAGCCGTTTCTACGGCTTCAGCACCTGTATTCATGGGTAGAACTTTATCATAACCAAAAAAAGAAGTAATGTATTGTTCATACTCTCCAAGTGCACTATTGTAAAAGGCCCGGGAAGTAAGCGCAAGTTGTTCAGCTTGATGGACAAGTGCTTTGGTGATTTTTGGGTGACAATGACCTTGATTTACAGCAGAATATGCGGACAAAAAATCGTAATATTTTTTTCCTTCAACGTCCCAGACATATACTCCTTCGCCTCTGTGCAGCACTACTGGTAATGGATGGTAATTGTGAGCGCCATGCTGATTTTCTAATTCGATCATTCGAGCTGTTTTATTCGATTCCATTACTACTGACATGCTTTTTTTGTTAATTCAGGGCAAAGATAATAAATGCGAACGTGAAATTTTTAGCAATCAGTAATTTCAATTGTTAATTCTAATTTCTTTACTTTTGATTATTAATTTAATTTCTTTTATTTGGTTAGGTAAAGTGTTTAAATCGTGTTTTATTTTCCTTTTTTGCGCTATACAAATATTGATTACATCGAGTTCCAATGCTCAAAAGGAATACGCTAATCATCAGCACGTGTGGGGTACCTATTTGGGAAATCACAAATTGACTAAAAAATTTGGACTGCATACTGAATATCAATGGAGACGTGAAGAATGGTTTCAAAATTGGCAGCAATCATTAATGCGAATTGGTATCGATTACAATGTAAATTCAAATTTATCAATTACAGCAGGTTATGGATGGATAGTTACCTTTCCGTACGGCGAACAACCGGTTTTAAATCAATTTAATGAACACCGAATTTGGCAACAATTAAATCTTAAAAGTAAAATCGAATTAACTAAAAAGGTTATTGACGTGCAGCACAGATACCGACTAGAACAACGTTTTCTTGAAACATATGATTTAAATAGTTTTGGTGTTGCGGAAAAAGGTGATATTGTTTATAGGCAGCGTGTTAGATACCGAGCATTGTTTTTAATTCCAATGAGCAAAAATACGATGGAAGACAACACACTCTTCCTAAACATTAATAATGAAGTTTTTATTGGATTTGGAAAAGGTATTGAAAAAAATGTATTGGATCAAAATAGATTTAATATTGCACTAGGTTGGCGATTCACTAGCAATTTTAATCTTCAATTTGGGTATTTGAATCAATACATAATAAAGGCGGATGGAGTAAAAGTAGAAAGAAATCACACCTTACTTTCTTCATTAGTCTATAACATCGATTTTACGGGTAAGAATAAAAAAAGGCCAGATAAAGCTGGCCTTTTCAATTAACGAGATTGAATTATTTTTTATAATCTCCAATCTTAATATTTCCCTCAATTTGATATAAACTCATTAGGTTTCCGGAACCTAGCTGTAAGTAATATCCAATTTGATTCATGTATGTTTCCAAGCGATTCGTCTCTGGATTGATGCGAGCTGTATAGGTTTTAAGTGGAGATTTTTTTAACTTGATTGTCACCGTTGACCCATTGTTCACAACATTAATACTTGAAAAAGCATGAGAAGGGTTTGATGGTGTCATTTTCCAATTACCGGCATAAGGCGTTAAGTTTGTTTGAGCATTTATAAGATTTGATGCCCAAATAAAGAGTATAGATAAAATTGTTGCCTTCATTTCTTTAACTAGATTATTTAATAAAATCAGCAAATTTTGTGTTTGTATCCGTCATGTATCCCATCAATGAATTATTTGCTGGAACATAAACAAAGAAATAATTAACATTATCCATTGTTACGTGCAATTTTCGCTCGCTAGGATCATATTTTGCTGCATATTTTTTTAATGGTGATTTTTTTAACGTTATAGTCATGGATGTCCCATTATCAACAATTGTTAACCTAGATAACTTGTGACTAGGATTACTTGGATTCATTTTCCAAACGCCAGCAAATGAGACTTGAGTAGTTTGTGCGTTTAGACCAAAAGCTAAGCTCATAAAGAAAAAGCTAAGTAATAAAATAGAATTTTTCATGATTAATTTTTTAAGTTGTTATCAATAAGACAATTATCGTGCAAGTTATTTAATTTTAATTTATTTTTTTCTCTTTATATCATTTATTTCTTTTTGATTTTCAAAGTCTGTTAAGTCTGTAATTTGAATTTTAGTAAACTCTTTCCATTTTTGAAAAGTACATTGATTAATAATTTCATGAAAGTAAGGTGTGGCTTCCTTATTAGTATAAATTTGATCTTCATAAGTCAAAAAATAACCTTCTGAAATTAAAAGGAGTTTACATTCTAACGGTATTTTAGTTTCTTCCACAAAAAATAACTTCCATTCCACATCTGATATTTTAACTATTTTCAGAAATTGAAATGATATATTCTCATCATAATTTATCCAGTTTAATTTGTTTTTACCAATCTCAATATAATATTGAAAAATTCCGTCACAAGGCTTATAGGTACAAAGTGTATCCCCATATTTAAATAATGGGATCCAATATTTAGGCAATAGACTGATCTCTTTAATTTCTTTTCTTTTTATTTTAGTCTTTTTGGTTTTAATGAGCGGATATTTAACAATGATTTTATGTTCTTTTCCATTAGAAATTGAATCCATCTCAATAATTCTTTGAATTCTATTTTGGCTTTGAAGATAAAAAACGTTTAGAAATTGAAACCAAATAATTATAAACGAAATTTTATGAATCATAGTTGTAGAAAAAGATAAATTAGTTTAAATTCAAGATCGTTTACAGCCTATACTTCAATATTATTTGATTTCAATTCTTTTAGAAATCAAACTTTTTTCAACGTCAATATCGATTCTCCCCAAATACAATCCGGCATAACCCACTTGATTAATAAGTACATTTTTCCCTTTTTTATTTATCTCAATGGTAGGTTTATCTAAAAAAGTATGGGTATGTCCACCAAGAATTATATCGATATCGCTTGATTTTTGAGCCAATTTTCGATCAGAAATTCTCGTGGAATCCGAATAATCATATCCTAAGTGTGAAAGACAAATAATTAAATCACAACCTTTTTGTTTCAATTCTTTTGCTACTGTATTTGCCGACTCAATCGGATCCAAATACTTAGTTTTTCCGAAATTAGTTTCTGTTACCAAGCCATTTAATTCAATCCCAATACCGAATACCCCAATTTTCAAATCGCCTTTTTGAAAAATATCAAATCGCTTAGTTTCACCATTCAAAATTGTTTCTGAGAAATCGTAATTGGCACATAGAAAGGGGAATTTTGCATGCCGTTTGGCTTTTTTAAAGCCATCTAATCCAATGTCAAAATCATGATTACCCATTGTGGCGGCATCGTAACCCAATTCTGACATGAGCTTCATTTCCAATTCACCATGAAACATATTGAAATAAGGTGTTCCTTGAAAAATATCTCCACTGTCCAAAAGTAAAACATGTTCTTCTTCTCGCCGAATTTTTTGAATTAATGAATGTCTCCTAGAAACCCCTCCCAT
>JBIJBD010000102.1:0-8887 GCA_044345395.1 Crocinitomicaceae bacterium
TGTTAAACAACGTCTAACAAACGACAAGTATTCAAAAAGTAACAAGTTCAAAAAAATAACCAATTTTTATTGCTCAATAAAGGCTGCTATTCTATCAATGTATGCTTGGTAACCCATTACGAAAGGTGTGGTTTCATGTTCTCCTCCAGGTACTAAAGCCTTTTCCTTGATTCCCATTTTATTATCGTATACCAATTGACCATGATGCGCCACGGTGAGGAAAGAATCGTCTTCACCATGAATCCATAAAAGTGGAACGTTAACTTTCTTTATTTCAGTAGCGTTATCGATTTTAAGGTCTACTAAAAAACTTCCCGGCATAGACAACAAGCCTCCATCTTGAATCAAAATTTCTGCAGAAGCAAAAGGCGCCTCCAAAATTATTTTTGAGGGATCGAGCGGATATTCGCCCTGATGACCAGCCACTTCACAAACAGGAGCGGAACCAAGCGAAAATCCCATCATCATTAAGCGATTGCTAGTTAACCCCATATCTTTAAGCCACTGTAAGGCCGCACGAGTAGAGGCATACATGTTTTCTTCTGTCGGGGATCCTTTGGTTACACCATATCCAGGATAATCAAACATCAACACACCATATCTTCCTAAACCTCCCATGTGTGCATATAATTTCTGTCGTGGCCAATAGAAATCCATGTGGTCTTTATTTCCATGACAATACAATAGAACGGTATCGCTCGCTATGTAGGATGTATCTCCCACATAAATCCCCTGAATCATAATTGTCTCGCCGTTGTCGATTATTGGAAATTCAACACGATGGATCATAGAATTTGGAACCGCGAATTGACCTGAAAGATCAAGACTAGTCTCACCCTGATATGCATCAAGAAGATACGCTTCAAGGGGCGAAGGATTAAACAAAAAACTATCCATACGCTTGCGGCAAGACACCATCAAGATTGCTATTAAGGCTAAAAAAAATATTTTCTTCATCTTCTTAAAATTTATAATGAACACCAAAATAGGCCCCAAGAGCCCCATAGTTACCAAGTAAGCTTGGGTAATCCACGACAATATTTTCATTGGAATAGATCGGTGCTAAAATTTTCATTTCCAATTGATAATCCCAATGTCTTCTCTCCCATTGGTGGCCGATTTGCAAACTTGGAATCCAAAATTGTTCGTTTTTCCTGCCTTGAGATTCTGTTAAATATGGATCAAACCAATTGGAAACTCCTGCATACAACGTATTGATGCGTTTTGGATTTTTTCCTTCCACAGCACGTGAGCGATAGACGCTGTAATCGAAATAATAATTAGCATCTACCTGTGGCCAAATTCTGTTTGACCCTGTGTAAAAATCTACAAGAAAGTTTACCGCTGGACTCACGGTAATTCCCATTCTATCTTTTTTCCAAGGTTGATAGCATGCACCAAAATCCATTTGACCAACTCCAAAGAGTAAAGAAGTGGTATACCAATTTCCTGTAATTGTCAAATTTTCCCGCAAGCCATAGCCGTAGCCAACACTCGTAAATGGTAGAGGGATTGCTCCTATTCCTGGTACTTTCGAAACCGGCCCACCGAAATGTGAATTTATAGCGTGTTCGCCTTTCTCCAAAGGTTTCACATAACGTGTAGGAGCACAGCCAATAGACAAAGCTAACAAAGCTAGTATATAGCTAGTTTTAAATAAGTTCATATGTAAATGGAAATTTTTGATTGAAAACAAAATAAGTTAGAATTAATCAAGTTCAAAACTATCATTTTTTTCCTGAATGGCGTACTTTTGCTTCATGGCAGGATCGACGTACGGTACCATTTTCAGAATAACCACATTCGGAGAATCTCACGGTAAAGGAATAGGTGGCATCATTGATGGCGTACCCGCTGGACTTGAAATCGACATATCAAGAGTTCAAGATGATTTAAACAAAAGAAAACCAGGACAATCGGAATTCACTACAGCGAGAAAAGAAGACGATAAACTAGAAATTTTATCAGGAATTTTTGAAGGAAAAACACTGGGAACTCCTATTGGTTTCTTCATTGCGAATAAAGATTCAAGAAGCCAAGATTATGAGAATATTTCAACAGAATTTCGTCCTTCACATGCTGATTTTACTTACACCAAAAAATATGGAATTCGCGACCCGAGAGGCGGAGGCCGAAGCAGTGCGCGTGAAACAGCATGTCGAGTTGTTGCTGGGTCAATCGCCAAACAGATTTTAGCTAAACTAGGAATCCAATTCTCTACTTATGTTTGTAAAGTCGGGACTATTGAGTTAAATGACTCTTCCTTTTTCAACGAGGAGCAAATTGAATCCTCTCCCATTCGATGTCCTAAGCCTGATGTTTCAAAAAAAATGGAGGAGCTCATTCTTGCCGTCAAAAATGAAGGTGACACAATTGGTGGGATTGTTCAAGCTATAATTGAAGGAGTGCCGGCCGGCCTTGGTGAACCAGTTTTTGATAAATTACATGCAGAATTGGGAAAGGCCATGTTATCCATTAACGCAACTAAAGGTTTCGAAATTGGAAGTGGATTTGGTTCAACAGACAAAAAAGGTAGTGAATTGAATGATGAATTTACCACTTTAACCAGTACAAAAACCAATAATTCCGGTGGTATTCAGGGCGGAATATCCAATGGAATGCCCATACATTTTAAGGTAGCATTTAAACCTGTCTCTACCCTTCTTCAATCACAAGATACCATCAATGAAATTGGAGAAAAGGTAGTAATACAACCTGAAGGTCGACATGACCCTTGTGTAGTTCCAAGAGCTGTTCCAATCGTTGAAGCTATGGCAGCGATAGTCATTCTCGACTTTTACTTACGAAATAAGTCAGTAACTTTGTAAAAAACACTTATGATACAACGCGTTCAATCCTTATACTATCTCGTGGCCATGATTTTACTTGGAGCATGCCTTACTGGAGTTGACATTTACCGATTTTCCACAGAAAATTCCTATTTTGCATTTAATGCTTTTGGTTTTCATGAAGCCCTAAACGATGACAGTGGTAAAATTCTCTCCAGTCAATCTAAACCGTTTTATATCGTTGGTATCTTGATGGTTCTCTTTATTTTCTATGTAACCATGTCATACAAGAAACTGAATACACAGCTGAAATTAGCGAGATATGTCTCTTTTGCTTATTTGGCTATTGTTATCGCTATTGTGGTTTTTGGTGCAATGGGAAATAAATACTTTTACGATGGAAATTGTACCCGAGAATTAGGCGCTGGTTTTTCTTTATTGGTAGTGGGTTTTCCATTTTGCTATTTGGCACAATTAGGTATCAAACGAGACAAAAAACTGCTGGACTCTTTAAATCGATTACGCTAATTCAATATTTTAAAAAACTGCGCGTTTTTAAATTGTATGGCAATCCAACAGCACGCTAAAATTTGGTCTAGTTATTTGCATTTTGTTGCGTGTGCTTTTCTAATCATTGGCGTTTGCTGCAGCAAGTTCCTAATGTCGATGGGATTACTCCTTGGTGGAATTTCATTTTTTACGAGTGGTACAATCGTTTCATCTACAAAACAACTATTCAAAAATCCCTACTTTCAGTTACTTTTTGGATTTTATGCTTTACATCTGTTAGGATTACTTTGGTCTGAAAATTTAACCTACGGATGGAATGACGTGCGACAAAAAAGTTCACTTGTTATAATCCCAATTATTGTTCTTTACCGTGAAGATTGGAGTCAGGTCAAAATCGATCGCCTTTTACAATTATTTTTAGCTACGCTGAGCATCACTGCGTTGGTAAATTTTACCGCTTATTATTTCTTCAAAGATGAATTGCAATTGGCTGATATTCGGAGCATGTCTCTTTTTGAATCCCATATTCGATTTGGGATTTTAATAGGCTTAGCCGCGGGAGTTACCTTATATTTTATGCAAAAAAAACAACTCAATATATACCTAGTGTTGATTCTCCTGAGTTGGTTTGGATTTTACTCCTATTACAGTCAAGTATTATCTGGAATTCTTAGTTTTTTAATCTGTCTATTTGTCTTTTCTGCACTTCATTTTAAAAAATATCGGCCTATATTTTATTCGCTAGTAGCCTTACCTATTCTTTGTGTGGTGTCTCTTTATTATTACCTGCAACTTCCTGTTGATTATCCAAAAATTGAAAAGGCGAACCATGAGCAATTGGCTAAGTTGTGGAATGCAAAATCAACAATTCCATATGATAGCCTTGATGCAAAGCAACAACCACTGAAATTTACCCTAATCCGTTACTTGAGCTCCAAATCACTCACATTAGATGCTACAGGAGTAAGTTCTTTAACAGAACAAGATATTAATTATATTGAGCGGGGGTTTGCTGATGTTCGGGAAACATCCGGTGGAATACCTGCTCGTTTATTTCAAGTCCGTTACGAATTACAACATCCCGGAAATCCCAATCTTCATCCTATAACAGAACGATTAGAACTCTGGAAAAATGCTTGGTTCACCATTCAAAAATCTCCGTTTATTGGCGTGGGAAATGGAGATGTTGACGACGCATTACAAATTTCCTACAACGAACGAGAAAGTAAACTCACCAAGGATAGACGCTTACGAGCACATCAATCTTATTTAACTTTCTGGCTTGCCTTCGGAATAGTTGGCTTATTGCTTTTTTCATGGTTACAAGGCTATTTTTTAGTTCAAACTTTAAAATATAGAAATATATTGGCGTTTTGCTTTGGAATTATCGCATTGGTAACATTTCTATTCGAAGACACCTTGGAAACCCAGGCAGGCATCACTTTTTTTAGCTTTTTCTATGCCTTGTTTTCTATTCAAATCGGCAAAACACAAGCGAAATAAGCGTATCTTCGTGCCCCTAATAAAGCGAAATGAATTACCTTTCAGTAGAACAACTTACAAAAACTTTTGGTGAAAAGAAAATCTTTCGCGAGTTAACCTTTGGTATTGACCAAGGACAAAAAGTGGCGATCGTAGCCAAAAACGGAGCAGGAAAGACGACATTATTGAAATGTCTAATGGGTTTAGATACCGCAGATGATGGACGGGTAGTTTTTCGAAACGGTATTCGCGTTGCATTTATGGAGCAAACTGAACTCATGAATGAAAATCAAACTGTACTTGAAGCAATTTTCGACCATGACCTGCCCGCATTTCAATTAGTCAAAGCATACAACGAAGCGCTTTTAGCCAATGATGAGAAAAGCCTAGAACAACTATATGACAAAATATCAGAACACGATGCTTGGGATCTTGAAGTTAGGGTAAAACAACTGCTATCAGTTTTCAAACTTGAAAATGTTCAGCAAAAAATAGGTTCCTTATCTGGAGGACAAAAAAAACGGGTCGCATTAGCTAAAGTCCTGCTTTCTGAAGCAGATTTTTTACTTCTTGACGAACCCACGAATCATTTAGACTTGGACATGATCGAATGGTTGGAGCAATTTCTTGCAACTTCGAGATCAACTTTACTAATGGTTACCCACGATCGTTATTTTTTAGAAGTCGTCTGTGATACTATATTTGAGTTGTCCGACCAAACATTGTATAAATACAAAGGAAATTTCTCCTATTACCTAGAAAAAAAGGCGGAACGTGAAGAGCAGATGCAATCGACAATCGAAAAAGCCAAAAACACTTTTCGCAAGGAATTAGAGTGGATAAGGCGGCAACCCAAAGCAAGGGGAACGAAGCAGAAAGCGCGTGTTGAAGCTTTTCAAGACGTTAAAAAAGTAGCGCATCAACGGTTGGAAGAAGACGAGCTTGATTTACCCGTAAAGATGGAAAGACTGGGAACCAAAATCGTTGAATTTCACAAAGTGGGTAAATCTTTTGGAGATAAAATCATCCTTTCTGACTTTACATACAATGTTCAGCGAAATGAACGTTTGGGTATTGTAGGAAATAATGGGACCGGAAAATCGACATTTTTAAAAATATTACTCGGACAAGAACCTGCTGATAAAGGTAAGACGGTCATCGGTGAAACCGTTGTTTTTGGATATTACAGTCAAGATATAATCAAAGTTCCGGATGACTTTAAAGTAATTGATGTCGTAAAAGAAGTGGCAGAGTTTATTCCTTTAGAAAAAGGTCGTCAACTTTCCGCTGCACAATTATTAGAGCGCTTTTTGTTTCCGAGGGACATGCATTATCAATTTGTTTCTAAATTGAGTGGAGGTGAAAAAAGACGCTTAAAATTGTTGCGTGTATTGATGAGTAATCCTAACTTCTTAATTCTCGATGAACCAACAAACGATTTAGACATCTTTGTGATGAGCGTCTTGGAAGATTACCTGCGTAATTTTCAAGGTTGTTTAATTGTAGTTTCTCACGACCGCTATTTCATGGACAAGATGGTAGACCATCTGTTTGTGTTCGAAGGACAAGGCAAGGTTCGCGACATAGTTGGTAATTACACAGATTTCAGAAAAGCTCAACATGTAGAGAAAAGAGAAACTAAGTTAGAAGTTAAAATATCCCCGATGGAAAAAGAGGTTGTTCCGGAGGTAGAAACAAAACGTAAATTATCTTTCAAAGAAAAGGAAGAATTTAAACAGTTAGAAAACGAATTAGGTGAATTAGAATTACGGAAAGAACAACTTTCTAATGAACTTTCAACAGGTACGTTTACTGGAGAGGAATTGGTAAAAAAAGGTGAAGAGTTGGGTATTGTAATCTCATTACTTGAAGAAAAAACCGATCGGTGGTTGGTTTTGTCCGAATACCTTTGAATGTAACTAAAGTCACATTTTATAATGGAGAGAAGCTCTAATTTCATAGAATGAAATTTCTATTATCGTTTACTATAGTTTTTGTTTTGACTGACATTAAATCTCAGAACCAACTTTTCATTCCCGATACACTTATTGGAAATAACATGAATCTGGAAATCAAACACAATCACATGCACTTTTTTCCAGGAATTGAAACAGAAACCATGGGAATTAATGGACCCATACTAGGTCCAACGTTGATTTTAACTAAAGGTCAACAAGTAAACATGAATGTTACCAATGTTCTTTTTGATACGACTACTATTCATTGGCATGGTTTACATGTATCTTCCGAAAATGATGGGGGTCCACACACACCTATTTTGCCTTTCTCAACTTGGAACCCTTCGTTTACAATTTTAGACAAAGCGGGAACATATTGGTATCATCCACATCTTCATCACATGACCAACATGCATGTTCAAATGGGAGTAGCAGGTATGATCATTGTGAGAGATAATGACGAAGCCGCTTTAAACTTACCAAGAACCTATGGTGTAGATGATATTCCAATTATTATCCAATCAAAGGCTTTTGATTCGAATAATCAAATAATAATTGAATCAGCTCTCGACACATCTGTAATGGTTAATGCTACTCTTGACCCAATTATTCAATTACCGGCGCAATTTGTAAGATTAAGATTACTCAATGGCTCTTCCGAAAGGGTCTATAATTTAGGATTTTCTAATAATCAGAACTTTCATGTAATTGGTTCGGATGCTGGTTTGTTAGGTCAACCGATATCCTTAACTAGATTAAAACTTGCACCAGGTGAAAGGGCTGAAATATTGGTCAATCTCCAAGGATTTAATGGTCAACAAATTTCGCTTAAGTCTTATGCCTCCGAACTATCTAATGGTATTTACGGTGCATTACAACCTGGTATGGGAGCAGGACAGAGCATTCCAAATTATACGTTAAATCCTTTGAATGGATCGAATTTCGATATAATGAAAATTCAAGTTATTCCACAAACTTTGAATGCAATTACAGAACTGCCGTCAACATTAGTAACGCAAACATCGTGGAATAGTGGTCTTGTTGATGCGACGCGTACGCTAACCTTTAGCCCGCAAAACATGGGTCCAACTGCCATAACTGGCCCATTCTTAATCAATAATGCTATGTTTGACATGAACGTAGTTAATTATGAAATTCCTTTGAATAATTTGGAAATCTGGACATTGCAAAACAACACACCTATAGCACATCCGTTTCATATTCACAATGTTCCATTTTACATTTTAGATATTAATGGTCAACAGCCACCGCCTGAGTTAAGTGGCAGAAAAGATGTTGTTTTAGTTCCCGGCGGACAAGGAACAGTAAGATTTATTACAAAGTTTGAAGACTTTGCAAATACAGATGTACCTTACATGTATCACTGTCACATGCTCACCCACGAAGACCAAGGAATGATGGGGCAGTTTGTCGTCTTCGACCCGAACGCCGATGTTGATGAAAATAATATTGAAAACAATATCAAATTCTATCCTAATCCTTTTTCTGACAACCTATATGTAAATTCAAAAACAGAATCGACAATTACTATTTTTAACACTATTGGAACAGAAGTTTTTAAAACAACGACTGGCATTAATACTTTCAAATTTGATTTGTCCTCGTTAAATCAAGGGGCTTACTTCATAAGATTTAATAACAAGGAATTCGATAGGTCGTTTGTTTTAATAAAAAAATAGGGTCGTATACTAATTGTATATTAAGTTATCGGTATAAAAAAGATTTCTTATCGTTTTTTTGATGATCTTTGATTCGAATTTACTATATGAAAACCAACTATTTAATCTTTTTATTTCTTGTTTTTCCATTTATAAATCAAGCGCAAACTTTAATTTTCGCGGAGTTAACAGGTTCCCCAACGGTAAATACAACAGGATGGAATTTAACAGGCGCAACTTATTCGGGTGACACAGGTGGCGATGCTAATTTATTTTCAGATGAAATAGTTTTGACCGATGCTATAAATAGTTCAAGTGGTGGTATTTTTTACAATCAATCCATTGATTTATCTACCTGTTACCAATGGAAAGTTGAATTTGACTTTCGCATGTGGGAAGGAAGTGCCGCAGATGGAATCGCTTTTTGTTTTTTGGATGTACCTCCAACAGGCTTTGTAAGTGGCGGTGG